>NZ_PIZD01000062.1:39829-57266 GCF_010365615.1 Actinomyces sp. 565 | reverse complement strand
GTGGTATTGGAGCATCGTGGTCACCAGTGTGTCGGCGGCGTTCTCATCGTCGATGACGCGGTACAGGACGGTCTCGAACTGCGTGTCAGTGACCAGGCCGGACAGGTCATAGCCCGGTGGACTAGCGTCCAAGGAATCGCCGCTGGCCAAGCCGGCTAGTTCCTTCGGGCTGTTGGCGAGCAGGGCGGCGAGGTTCTGCTTCATGGTGCTGGTGTAGTCCTTAAGGGGTACCTGGCCGACAGCGAACTCCATTGATTTGGCGACTATCCACGTGGCCTTTGCGGCGGTTTGCTCGTCTTGGTCGGTGCGCATGGTTGAGACTGCGGCCATGGCAGCAGTGAGTTCCTCCAGGGCGGTGGAGTTCCAGTGGCCTTCTTCGAGCGCCTCCCACCGCTGTTGGGTCTGTTCACCCGGCATCCACTTCCCGTCGCTGGTCTCGCCATCGGGAGTGAGGTAGTCCAAAGCGGCCCTAGCGTTGGTCTGGTCACTGCTTGCGGTGCCTGGATCAAGACCAGGAATGTCCAGTTCGCTTCCGAAATAATGCGCGCACGCCACCAAAGGCGCGCATGCCAGTAGTAGCGTTATCAGTGCAGCCGGCAGACGGCGCCTGGGGCGGGGTGTGCTTGCTTCGGATCGCATAATAAGAGAGTTCCTCATAACGCCTACGTGTTCTGCTGGCTCATTTGATGACCTTTGCGCCATGGCCCTGCTTGCAGCCTGTTTGATCACCCGCTTCGATATTGACGTCAAGACTGTCCATGACGGAGTCGTGGACCAGGTCTTCCCAGTTTATGTATTCGTGGGCGGCTTGTGGTGTCATGGGGTCGGGTGCGGTGATGGTGGGTTGCCCGTCGGCCTCGGTGTAGAAGGAGAATGGCCCTCCGTTGTTGCCGGTGGCGGCCGCCTCCATGGTGGCGTCGCTGAGCAGGCCGTAGTTCGCGGCATCAACATAGGCCTGGGCTCGCAGTACCGTGTCGATATCGGCTGCATCGACAGTGTCCGGAGTGTTCCAATCCTTGGTTAGCTGGTCAACGATAATGGGTCTGGCGACGGTGAGCCGGTGCTGTACAGCAGCGGGCCAGCTACCGCCAGACTGGTCCCTCCGGTCATTGCGCCGACCCCGGCGCCCAGTACCGTAGAGAACACGCTCAGTGCGGTTCCCATATTGGACTTGGTGTTGGCCCGCGCGGCGCTGTTGTCACCTGCACGTAGCTCGGCAATGCCATCAAGATAGCCCATGGTTGCGGCTGCATCCTTGTACTGTACGGCAAGGGTCGTTCCGGGATCCGTGGATGTGGACATTTCGGAGTCGATTCTGCTGTGGTGGTACTGGCCCATGGCAGCGGCCAGGGTGCCGGTTGCGTTCTCGTCATCGATGATGCGGTACAGCAAGGTCTCGAACTCCGCATCGGTGACTAGGCCAGACAACCCATAGCGCTGATCGGTTTCCAGAGAGCCGTCTTTGGCCAGGCCTGCGAGTTCTTTGGGGCTGTTGCCGAGCAGAACCGCGAGGTTCTGTTTCATGGTGGCGGTGAAATCTGCTTCCTCAACGTCGTTGACGAAGAAGGGGATGGCCTGCGCGGTCATCCAGGTGGCGCGCTCGGCCGCGTCGGCCGGCGCGTTGGGGTCGCCGTCAGCGCCCCGGTAGGCGGAGGCAGCGGCCGTGGCCGCGCTCAACCCGTCCAGCCCGGTACCACCGTGGAAGTCCCAGTCGCGCTGCCTGAGCATCTCCCAACGCTTCTCGATCTCGGCGTCATTTGTGCCATCGCTGGTGAGATAGTTCAAGGAGGCCTCGGAGTTGGAACCCATGGCGGTCAGCACGCCGGCCAACGGGTCCGCCGTATAGAACTCACCATTCACGAACGGCGGCGCACCGGCGAAGGGGACCGAGGCCGGGTCGATGTCCTCAAGATTGTCCGCGAGCACACCAAGAAACCCTGTACCGTACGCGGTATCCGGTACTGACAACAGCGCATTGAGGGCCGTCATCGGGTTCTCAAGCTGCGGCTGAATGACCGTCGGATCGACGGCGTTGGCGAAGTCGGCAGCGAGCCCCGCCCCACCGGCCTGATCCTGGCTGGCGGCGGCCAGGATGTGCGCGAGAGTCTCCAACGACTTGGTGAACCGCTCGCCACCATCGTCCCCGTCATAGCCGACCTGATAATGCCCGTCTAACGCGTAGACGAGCTGCAGGTACTCCTCGGTGCCCAGCGCGTCGACGAACGCCGCCCCATAGATCGGGATGTCTTGGTGCTTGTTGATTTGGTCGAGGATTTGTTCGGGGGTGCGGCCTTGGGAGGAGGTGCCGTTGGCGAGTGCTTCTTGGAGCTCTGTGGCCTCGGCTTTGGCTGTTTCGACTGAGCCAGTGTTGTAGGCGTGGACGTTGGCCACGGTGTCAGTGTTGCGCCAGTAGGCGGCCTCGTCGGTGGTGCCTGGTGGTGGGTCGGGCAGGTAGTAGGACAGGGTGCCGTCGGGGTTGGTCATGGTGATGCCGGACTCGTTTATGTCGATGGCCTCCTGGCGGCGCGAGCGCAGCTGGTCGGCCAGATCGCGCATGGCTGATGCGTAGGCTGCCAGGGTTCCCGATCCGGGTCCCGGTATTAGGAAGCCGGGCAGGGACTCGGTCGCGTCGGCCACGGACTGGACCGGGTCGTGGTAGTAGGCGCTGGTCTGGTTGATGCTGCTGCGCTCGTAGTCGATCGCTTTGGCGCGGTCTTCCAGGTTGTCGACGACGGTTTGCATCTTGTCAGTGTCGATCTTGATGAAGGCCATGGGGCTGCGGCTCCTTGCTTCGCGGGCGGTTCACAGGCGCGGGGGGCGGGAGGTACTAGGAACTGGGCCAGACGGCCAGGGCGGAGTCCTCGGGAACCACGTCCAGCCCGGCGTCGTAGAAGGCGTTCTCCGCGTCGGTCAGGTCCGAGACGATGTCACCGATCGCGTCGTAGGCGCCGGAGTCGGCCGCATCGATCTTGGTGCGGTAGTCATCGGCCACCGGTGAGGTCCACACCTCATCGCTCAGCCCGGCGTCGAAGGTCTCGCTGTTGTGGGTGGCGGAGTCCGTGGTGGAGGTGAATTCCTGGGCGTCCAGGCGGTGGCGTGACCCCACCGCGTAGGACTTGATTTCCTGGATCGCCTCCAGCTTCCTGTTGGGGACCATGCGGACGTCAACGTCGTCTGCATCATGGGTGGGGGAGTGCGGCATTAAAGGGGCCTCGGCTCTCGGGGCGTACCGGACAGGAGCACGCGCGGGCGGTGCGCCGCCCACGCAACAACGGCCTCAACCTACCCCACACATCACGCCCGTGTCACGATACTGCAAGTGTGGCCGCCAGCCGCACGCTGGCACAGGCGGGCGACTACCCGCCGACGCCGATCGGACGGGACGTCGGCCTAGCGGCCCGGGCAACGTCTGACGCCGTCGGGACTCGCTGGAGCCTTATGCCGCGACCCCGAGCCCCTCCAGCCAGCGGCGCACGCCGTCGGCGCTGGTGCTCACCTCCAGGCGGGTCCCCGGCTTCCAGTCACCCGTGCCGGCCAGAGCGGCGAGGTCGCGTGCGCTGGCGCCTACTGGCGAGGAGAAGGACGTGCAGAACGGCACCACGATCTTGCCGGTGAAGTCGTTATTCCGTACGAAGTCGCCCAAAACCCAGGAGGCCTCGCCCCACCATATGGGGTATCCGACCAGCACGGTGTCGTAGTCGGTGAAGCCGTCGGGGGCGTCCTGCACCAGCGGCACATGCCGCAGGCTCCGATCAACGTGCTCCCGCGAGACCCGGCTGCGCGGATCGTTGTAGTCCAGATCCGGCTCGGAGTAGGGCTCGGCGGGAGTCAGCACGAAGGCGTCGGCTCCGAGCGCCCGCGTGAGGGTCTCCGCCACGCGCCGGGTGTGCCCGTGGGCGGAGTAGTGGACGACGAGCGTCTTGGGTCGGGACTCAGGGGTGTTACTGGCGGTCATCTTTGAACTCCAATCAGTCGGGAACTGATTATACGGTTGGTTCGCTGTCTATTGGCGACGTGCTCCTCGGGCGCCGGCTGGCGACGACTGGGCCTTACCTGCGGCGTCCGTGCCGACAACCTGGAAAGATGACTCATGGCCGCGACTGAGCCGCGCGGCCGCGATCACACCTGGCAGCGAGCAGCGGGACGGCTCGGACGTCCCCGGTAGCAGAAGGAGCGAGCATGGCACGTCCCTCGGTGCGTGACGTCGCCGAACGGGCGGGAGTCTCGGTAGGCACCGTCTCTCATGTCCTGAACCATCCCGAGCGCGTCGCCCAGCCAACGATCGACCGTGTGCGCGCCGCTATCAACGAGCTCGGCTTCGTGCGCTCTGAAACCGCGCGTCGCCTGCGCCACGGAGGTTCCTCACTGGTGGGCGTGCTTGTCCACGACATCTCCAACCCCTTCTTCACCGAGGCTGCCCGTGGCATTGAGGACCGGCTGCGCGCGGACGGCCGCGTGCCAATGCTCGGCTCCACCGACTCCGACCCCGAGCGCGAGCATCAGCTCATGAGCCTGCTGGCCGGCATGGACGTCCACGGTGTGATCGTCACCCCCTCGGCCTCCACCCTCGACAACCTCGCCGTTCTGGCCGGCCGCGGCATCCGGGTAGTGCTCATGGATCACCCGCCGATCTCCGCCGAGCTGTCCACCGTGTCCGGGGACGACGTCGCCGGCGCTCGCGCGGCAGCGGCTCACCTGATCGAGCTAGGACACCGCCGCATCGGGTTCGTCAACGGCCCACTGACGGTGCGGCAGGCCGTCGACCGGCGCGACGGCGTCATCGCCGCGCTGGCCGGGGCGGGCCTGGACCCGGCTGAAGCGCTAACTGAAATCGAGGCCGTCAGCGGTGGCCAGGGATTCACGGCGGATGCGGGCGCAGTCGGGGCGGCCACCTTGCTGGATGGGCAGACGCCGCCGACGGCGCTGCTGTGCGCCAACGACCAGCTGGCCATCGGCGCCATGCGGGAAGTCCGTCGCCGCGGCCTGAGCATTCCAGACGACGTCGCCATCGTCGGGTATGACGACATCTCTGTTGCCGCGGAACTCATCACCCCGCTGACCAGCGTGCGTCAGCCTATGCGGGAGATGGGGGCGGCCGCGGCCGACCTGCTACTGTCCCACGACCCCGCGGTAAGGCACATAACCTTCCCGCCGCGGCTGGTGGTACGCGAATCCACCGTGGGCGGGCAGCCGCGGTCGTGATCAGCGCCGCCCGCTCCCTCCACCGCTAGTCACGGCACTGGTGCAGGGGTGGTCGGCGTCGAAGACCGCCCGCCTACCGGGGCCTTACTGGGGGCGGGAGAAGCGCACCGCGGTGCCGGAGGCGGTCACCATCAGCATGCCGTTGTCACTGCCGAGGGCCTCGTAGTCGATGTCCACCCCTACCACGCCCTCCGCGCCGAGCTCCTGCGCGCGCTGCACCATCTCCGCCAGCGCCGTCTCCCGGGCCTGAATCAACTCGTTCTCATAGGCCTGGGAACGGCCGCCCACCACGTTACGGATACCGGCGGCAAAGTCCTTGAACATGTTCACGCCCGCAATCGTCTCTCCGCATACGACGCGCAGGTACTGGGTGACGGGGTAGCCCTCAACGGTGGGGGTGGTGGTGACAATCATCGGTTCACTCCTGAAACTCGCGGGCGGAAACAGGCCGGACAGGTCCTGCCTGCGCGATTCTGCGGCACCAAGTCCACCTGGGGCTCATCCCCGTGGAGGATTCGGCGTCGTCACCTGGGAGGAACGGCTCAACCCCGCATACTCTCCAGACGCGCCAGGGCCCGAGCGTATCCCGGACTGATCTCCTGCGGGCTTACGGGCACGCCGTCGTAGGACCAGGCCAGCAGGTGGGCTGCGCTGAAGCCGCGAGCGCAGCGGGAGCACGAGCAGGGCAGCGCCGGGCGGCGCATCCGGTCAACGGTGTGACCGGCAGGACAGGTACCGACCCAGCGGCCCGGCACGCGCGGCGCCCGCTCGCTGACCAGCCGCCGGCCACTGGCGCCGATCCTGCGGGCCTCTGCGCGCCAGACGGCGTCGTGCCCGTGGGCGGCTCCCACGCGGGCGTGGGCGATCTCGTGCAGCACCGTCTCACGTACCTCTGCCTCGTCATACAGTGCCATCAGCTGCCGGGACAGGGTGATGCGCCGACGGGAGTGGTCGGTTAGGCCGGCGCGCCGTCGTGCCCGGTCCAGGGAAACCGACCAGTCGCCCACCCCGTGCTCGGCCATGAGCAGCCGGGCCAGCGGGAGCACCTCGGACAGATTCATGCGATGAGCGTAGACGATCGACTGCCAGGACCGGCGCCCCGCCATGTGAGCTCCGGCGCTGCGGCAACCGTGGGCGGGTCACTGCGTCATCCGCAAAGGCTGTGGCAGCATTACTTCGATGTCACGCTCCGCCGACCGACCGACGCGCCGCTCACCGCAAGGCGCACCGCGCCGCACCTCCTCCGGCCACCGGGCGGCATCGGACCGGCGGCGCGCGCCCGCATCCGCTCGCGGCACGCGGCTGGCCGATGCGGCTCGCGCCGGGGGGCGCTCCGCCCGCACGCCTCGTCCCGGTAGAACCCGCGGGCGGCGCAAGCCCCGCCGCATCGGTTCCGTAGGCATCTTCCTCAGCTCATTCCTGATCACGCTGCTGCTTGGCCTACTGGTCATGAATGCCCTTGACACCCCGCCGTCTCCGTCACTGCCCGCCGCCCCCACCGAGCCCGCTCCCATCACGCGTGACATGACCGGCTTTGACGCGGGCCTCATCATCGACGACGACGTCTTCTACGACTCGACCACCATGACCAGCGCCGAGATCGCCGCATTCATCACCGCGGCGAACGAGGGCTGCCAGACCGGAGCAGACGGCACCCCCTGCCTGGCGGACGCCACTTTCGACACCGAGGACCGCGAGGCCACCACCGCCTGCCCCGGCGGGTACACCGCCGCGAAGGGGCAGACGGCGGCCGAGATCATCTCCCAGGTGGCTGACTCCTGCGACATCAACCCGCGCGTACTGCTAGTGCTGCTGCATAAGGAGCAGGGGCTGCTGACCGCGTCCGGTTCGGGCCTGACCGCCCGCCGCTACGAGGCGGCTACCGGCTACGCCTGCCCCGACGGGCAGGAGTGCGACTCCGAGTACGCGGGGTTCTTCCGCCAGGTATACGGTGCCGCCTCCCAGTTCCAGACCTACCGGCTCGATCCCCACCGATTCGAGGTGGTTGCGGGTACGACGACGCAGCTCGCGTATTCGCCCGACGCACAGTGCGGAACTGGTGAGCTGACCGCTGCCAATCAGGCGACTGCGGGCCTGTACAACTACACGCCCTACCTGGCCAACGCAGCCGCCGCCTCCGGCGGTGATGACTGCACCAGCTGGGGAAACTGGAACTTCTACGGCTACTACCGCGCGCTCTTCGGAGACCCGACGCCATCGACTGCGCAGTGACACGCTGCGCGCGTCCGTCTCAGGCGCGCCCGGCACCAGGCGCGCCGATGCGCCGGGTTACGGCGACGTGTGAGGATTACTGATATGGAGTGGCACCCAGTACTGACGACTGCGTGGGTCGTCCTGGAGTACGTGATCAAGTTCGCGGCGCTGGGAACTGTCCCGGAGAACCGCCGCCCGTCGTCGTCCACTGCCTGGCTGCTGCTGATCTTCCTACTGCCTGTTGTGGGCCTGCCGCTGTACGTGTTCCTGGGCAGCCCCTGGGTGCACGGCAAGCGCTACCAGCAGCAGCTGGAGGCCAATACGGCGGTCAATGAGTTCACTGCGGGCATGCCCGACGCTCCGGCCGGCGCGCGCCCCTCACCCCACCTCGGCTCGGTGCTGCGCATGAACCGCAAGCTCACCGGCCTACCCTGCGTCACTGGTGAGGTCGTGGCCCTGCACTCAGACTCGGCGGAGACCTACGCGGCCATGGCCCGTCTGATCGACACCGCCCAGAATCACGTCCACGTGGAGTTCTACATCCAGAGCTGGGATGAGGTCACCGACGTCTTCTACTCCGCGCTCGCCCGTGCCGCCGCCCGCGGAGTGACCGTGCGGCTGCTGGTGGACCACCTCGGCTCACGGAAGTACCCCGGCTGGAAGGACTTCGGCAGGCGGCTGTCCGAGGCCGGGATCAAATGGCGCCTGATGATGCCGCTGCTGCCGCACAAACGCCGCTTCCGGCGTCCCGACCTGCGCAACCACCGCAAGGTTCTCACCGTTGACGGTGAGCGCGCCTTCATCGGCTCGCACAACATCATCGACCCCACTTACCGGCTGCGCTCCAACATTCGTGCGGGACGGACCTGGGCGGATCTGTCTGTGGAGGTAACGGGGGACATCGTGGTGGAGGCGGAGACGGTCTTCGCCATGGACTGGTTCTTCGAATCCGGCGAGGTGCTACAGGTGCAGGACGCGCTTCCGGGCGCGCCGGACGTGACCGAGGTGCTGGAGCGCCGCCCCCCGGTAGGTACCCCCTCTCCGCAGCCGGGACGCCCCGAGGCGGTTGTCAACGCCATGCAATTGGTGCCCTCCGGACCCGGCTACCCCACCGAGCCCAATCTGCGCATGTTCCTGTCCCTGATACAGAACGCCACCCGGCGCGTATCCATCACCAGTCCCTACTTCATCCCCGACGAGGCGCTGCTGGCTGCCATGACCACGGCGGCCTACCGGGGGGTGGACGTGGAGCTGTTCGTCGGCAAGGAGTCCGACCACCTCATCGTCAACCATGCTCAGCGCTCCTACTACGGGGCACTGCTCGCTGCCGGCGTGCGCATCTACCGCTACCCTGCCCCAACCGTCCTGCACGCCAAGTACATGACGGTCGACGGCGAGGTCGGCGTCATCGGCAGCGCCAACATGGACTTCCGCTCCTTCGCCCTGAACTACGAGATGATGCTGCTCGCCTTTGGCGGCGACCTGGATGCCCTGCTGCGCGCCAATGACGCCTACTACCGCCGTGTGTCCACCGAGCTGACCGTTGAGGAGTGGGCCAAGGAGCCATGGTGGCGGCGCTACATCGACAACGTGTGCCGGCTGGTGTCCGCGGTCCTGTGACGGCGCCCTGCGCGCCGTCCAGCGGCGGCGTGCGCGTCCCCCTGCGCGGGCTCGGGGTCACCACGGTCAGTGAGCTCCAGGGACGAGCCCGCACGCATGAGCCGGGACAGCACCTCCGGGTCGACCACCACCCCGTCGGCCGCCACCACGTCCAGGCTCCGCATGAAGTCGCGACCCGGCCGACGCGTTCCTTGAGCAGGTAGCCGGCACCACCCGCACCGGCATCGGGGCCATCCATCCAGCAGCTAACGCAAGTACGGCCCAGCCACGTAGGCGGACAGGACAACAACGGGCAGCCCTGGATAAGCGGCACGCAGGTCGATGGCGGCGCGGACAGCGGGCGGTCCCGCAGGCGCCCCACTAGCCGACATCTCAGCAGCCCGGCACTAGACCCCGGCGATCGACATCACCGCACTCCGGCGCGTAATCACGCTGCCCGGGCGGCGTCGGGCGGACGTTGCCGCCGTCGATGCGGCCCTGGAACGACTGGGGGTAACCGGCCAGGACCGCCACCTGCCCCACGAACTCAGCGGCGGGGAGCGGCAGCGGGTCGCCTCATGGCTGTGATACCGGGCGGTGACGCCGTTGGCCGAGCCGTTCTGCACACTCGAGGGGCGGGCGCGACGCAATGATGCACCTACTGCTAGCCGACCTGCGGCGTCACGCCTCCTCCTAGACCTGGGCCTGCGTGGTCGCGGTTGTGGCCGGGGCGTGCGTATCCGGCCAATTCATGGTCATGCGCGGCTCGCTGTTGTCTGCGTCCGCGGCCACCGGCGTCAACCAGTGGGGCGTTCCCATCCGCAGCGACATGACCGATGCCGCCCACACGGTGAGTGCGTTCATCATCGTCTCCGTGGTGCTGGCGACGGCAGCGGTACTCACTTCGACGGCCGGGCTCGTGATCGCTCAGCATCAGCGGGGCCATGGACTGTGGCGGTTGCCGGGTGAGTGCCGCGTGGTGGTGTGCCTCAACGCGCGGCAGAAGCCCCGCGGGGGTGCGGTGATGCTCGTTAGTTGTCAAAATTGATGACAAACACCCGCCCTGCACTCCGGGCCTGATCTGGCACCCGCATGATTCCAAGGTTTTTTCGCGGACGTCGACGCCCGCCTACCTCGTTTGTCATCGTTTAGGACACTCCAGGCGCCTGTCCGGCAGAATCCGCGCCGACGGCGACCCGCATAATCTAGGCTGCGCTGCTATGAGTGACGCTCCACGTACCGGCCTGTTCTCCTGGCTCTTCGGACGCGATAAGTCCAAGGCCACGTCGGCGCCCGCGCCCATCGTCGACGCAGTCAGGGGCAACACCGCCGCTGCGAGCATGCCCGCCGGGGCGGATACCGGCATCGGGGCGGCCGAAGTCTCAGCCGAGGAACTGGATCTCATCACCAGTGGTCAGCCGATAGCGGCGATCAAGGCCTACCGCGAGCGGACCGGACTGGGCCTGAAGGCCGCCAAGACCGCGATTGACGCGGCGTCCGCTGAACTCGCGGCGGGCCGCGCCCCGGCCGTCGCCTCCCCAGCCGCCGGGCCTGCCTCCTCTTTCCCGCCACCGAACCCGGACGAGATCGAGTTGGTGACCTCTGGTCGGCTGCTTATGGCGATCAAGGCCTACCGCGAACGCACCGGGGCCGACCTGAAGACCGCCAAGACCGCCATAGACGCGATCAGTGCTAACTAGAGGCGGGGCTATTCAGGCGGTCAGGAAATGCCGCCATAGACGCGATCAATGCCGACTGAACACGTGAACTGGTCATAGGCGAGACCGCCGTGCAGACATCTGCACGGGCCCCACATGCGCGGGCCCCGCGGGACCGGCTCCGCTCATATCTTCGCCAGCAGCTTGCTGATGCGCTGCACGCTCACCTTGCGGGCGGTGCCGAGCGTCTGTGCGAACAGGCTCACGCGCAACTCCTCGATCAGCCAGCGCGCCTCGACCAGCGCGGCCTCCCGCTCGGGGTCCGCCGGAAGCGCCGCGGCCCGGGCCCGGGCATCGGATAAAAGCTGCTCGGCCTGCTCTACCTGGTAGGCGAGTGCCGCATCCTGGCTGGGGGAGGACTCCGCCTTGGACACCCGCATCGCCAGCGCTCTTAAGTACCGGGGCAGGTGCGGGAGCTGCTCCGGCGGGGTGGCGGCGATGAAACCGTCCTTCACCAGCGCCGCCGCATGCTCGCGCACCTGCTGCAGCGTATTCAGCAGCGCTAGCGAGGTGTGGGCCGACACCTCCCGCTCCACCTCCCGCTGGGCGGCCAGTGTCTTGGCGGCGATCTGCGCTACGCGGTAGACCTCATCCTCCAGCTCCTGCCGCAAGACGGCCACCAGCTCCTCAAACACGACCTGCTCCCGCACGCCCGCCAGGGAGGTGCGCCGCGCGGCAGCCCACCGACCGGCAACCACCCGGGCGGCTGCCAGCTGCATGTCCTCCACCAGCGCCTCGGTGCTCCGGTAGGGGCTTGCCGCGAGCGTCAGCGTCTCCGTGGGGTTCCACCGGGAGGTGATGCGGGCCGTGGGCAGGGCGGTGCGGGCCAGCGCCAGCGCCGTCACCCCCGCGCCGTGCGCGCGCTCCTGGGCGACGGCGTCGGGCAGGATCCGCAGATCCGCGCGGCGCACCCCGGTCGCCACCAGGGCCGGGTAGCCGCGCACCACCAGCCCTGCCGTGCCCGGGGTCTCAATTGTGGCCGGAATGGTGGAGCGATCCGGGCCCTCCAGGCCGGTGACGCCCTTGGGCCAGTCCGTCAGCCCCGCGCGCTCGGCCAGGCCCGGCCCGACGCCGCGCATCCCCTTCGCACCACCGCTCGACGCTCCCGTGGCGTGACCGCCGACGCCGCCCCGGGCGCTTCCCGGCGCGACCGTGCCCGCGCCGCGCCGCTTGCCACGCCCGCCTCGGCGTCGCCCCTGCGTCCGCTGCGCATCAGCCATGGCCTGCGCGATCGCCCCGTGTACGGCGTCGCGCACAGCCGCCTCGGTGCGGCCCGCCTGACGGCGCTGCAACAACACCAGGTCCTTGTCCCGATCCAGCTCCCGGCCAGCGCCGTCCACCGCCACGAAGGCCATGCGCAGGTGGTCGGGCAGCCGCTCGGCGGCCTCCTCCCAGTCGGCCTCGGTGATCTCCACTTGCCGCAACCGCAGCACCGCATCCGCGAAGGCCTCGCGGAAGGGTACCTGCGGCGCCGACGGCGCCCCCGCGCCCCCGGCCGCACCAGTCACCTCCCGGCGGATCGCCTCCCACACCTGCGCCCCGACGTCGGGCGCGGGCACCAGCGCACGACGCACCCGCTTGGGCAGGGCGCGGATGGTGTCCACCACCAGCTCGGGCCGCAGCCCGGGAACCAGCCAGTCAAAGCCCGACGGCTCCAGGCGCCCCAGCACCTCCACCGGAACCAGCACGCTCACCCCGTCATTTGGGGCACCCGGCTCGAAGACGTACTCCAGGCCGAGGGTGAGATCCCCCTGCGCCCAGGTGTCGGGGTAGCCGGTGGTGTCGTCCCCGCCGGGCAGCAGCAGCTCGCGGGTGAAGTCGAACAGGTCGGGACGGTTGTGGCGCTCCCGCTTCCACCAGGCGTCGAAGTCGTTCGCGCCGTAGACGTCGTCGGGTAGGCGGTCGTCGTAGAAGTCGAACAGGGCCTCGTCGCCGGCCAGCAGCCCGTGCTCCCGGCGTCGCTGCTCGACGTCGGCCAGCTCCTCCAGCAGCGCCCGGTTACGCTCCACGAACCCGTGCCGGGCGTGCCAGCCGCCCTCCACCAGCCCGGAGCGGATGAACATCTCCCGCGCCAACTCGCGCGCATCGGCCGTACCCACCGAGGCGAGCGTGGCAGGGCGGTCGGCCACCAGCGTCATCCCGTACAGCAGCAGCTTCTCGTGCACCATCGCGGCGCCGCGGCGCGTGGACCAGTACGGCTCCCCGTACACGCGGTGCAGCAGCCCAGCCGCCCCGGCCGCCTCCTCGATCCAGCGGGCGTCCACCTTGGCGACGGTGCGCGCGAACAAGCGGGAGGTCTCCACCAGCTCCGCCGTCATCACCCAGTCGTAGCTCTTGCGCCGCAGCCCCGAGCCCGGCCAGATCACGAAGTGGCTGCCGCGCGCGCCCGCATACTCGCGGCGGCGCTCATCCCAGGTACCCACGTTGGAAAGCAGTCCCACCAGCAGGGAGCGGTGGATGGCGTCGGCGCTGGGCGTGTCCGCACTGCGCCCCAGGGCGACGACGGCGGCCGCCACGTCCCCGTGGGCGATGGTTGCCGCCTGCGTGCCCGGCTCCAGGCCGGCGGCGGCCGCGCGCACGGCGCTCGCGGTGGGCAGGTCCACGGGGGCGGCGGCGAGCCCCAGCGGGCGGGCGAGCTGCCGCAGCTGGTTGTACACGTCCTGCCACTCGCGCACCCGCAGGTAGTGGAGGAACTCGGCCCGGCACATGCGCCGGAAGGCGGAGCCGGACAGGTCGCGCTGCTGGGTGCGCAGGTAGCGCCACAGGTTCAGATAGGTCAGGAAGTCACTGGTCGGCTCGGCGAAGCGCCGGTGCAGGGCGTCGGCCGCCTCCTGGTGGTCGGCCGGGCGCTCGCGCACGTCCTGCATGGACAGCGCAGCCACGATCACCATGACCTCGCTGACGCAGCCGAGCTCACCGGCCTGAAGCAGCATGCGCCCCAGCCGCGGGTCGATGGGCAGGCGGGCCAGGCGCCGGCCCACTTCGGTCAGACGTGGCCCGCCGACGCTGCCGCCCCGGCCGCTCCGCCGTCGCCGTCCGGTTCCGGCGCCGGCCGTCTCGATGGCGCCGATCTCGCCCAGCAGCTGGAGGCCGTCGCGTACGGCGCGGGAGTCGGGGGCGTCCAGGAAGGGAAAGTCCTGCACGTCCCCCAGACCGAGCGCGGCCATTTGCAGAATCACCGAGGCCAGGGAGGTGCGCAGGATCTCCGGTTCGGTGTACTCCGGGCGCGATTCGAAGTCGGTCTGGGAGTACAGGCGGATGGCGATGCCGTCGGCGACGCGTCCGCACCGCCCGGAGCGCTGGTTGGCGCTGGCCCGACTGATCGGCTCGATCGGCAGGCGCTGCACCTTGGTGCGGTTGGAGTAGCGGGATATGCGCGCCAGCCCGGGGTCGATGACGTAGCGGATGCCGGGCACGGTCAGGGAGGTCTCGGCCACGTTGGTGGCCAGCACGATGCGGCGGCAGGCGTGCGCCTCGAACACGCGGTGCTGCTCGGCGGCGGACAGGCGGGAGAACAGCGGCACCACCTCGACCGCGCCGGGCGTGGCGGTGCGCCCGTGCGGGGTGTAGCGCGGCCCCAGATGGTCAATGAGGGCCGACTCGGTGTCGCGAATGTCCCGCTCACCGGCCAGGAAGACCAGGATGTCGCCGCTGCCGGCCGCCATGAGCTCGTCGACGGCGTCGAGGATGCCGGTGACCTGGTCGCGCTCGGTCTCTGGTGCGGGTTGCGCCGCTCCGGTGCCCTGACGTCCCCGGGCGGCGGGGGAGGAGTCCTGGGCGCCGGAGATGGTGGCGGCAGCATCGGGGTCCGCGGGGTCCGGCACGAGCGGTCGGTAGCGGATCTCCACCGGGTAGGTGCGCCCGGACACCTCGATCACCGGCGCCGGTGATCGGGAGGGCCCCGCCGGGCGGCTGGAACTGTCGGGGCGGGTGGCGGCGTCGGCGCGGCCGCCTCCGGCGGGTGGGGCCTCCTGCGCGGCGGGCGGAGGGTCTTGTGCGGCGGGCGCGGCCTGGCCGAAGTGGGCGGCGAAGCGCTCGGAGTCGATGGTGGCGGAGGTGATGATGACCTTCAGGTCCGGGCGCTGGGGGAGGAGCCGGGCCAGGTAGCCGAGGATGAAGTCGATGTTGAGGCTGCGCTCGTGCGCCTCATCCACGATGATCGTGTCGTAGCGGCGCAGCAGCGGGTCGGACTGGATCTCCGCCAGCAGGATGCCGTCGGTCATGAGCTTGACCAGTGTGCCCGGGCCGGTCTCCTCGGTGAAGCGCACCTGGTAGCCGACCACGCCGTCCGGGCCGATGGGGGTGGACAGCTCGTAGGCGATGCGTTCGGCCACCGAGCGGGCGGCGATGCGGCGCGGCTGGGTATGACCGATCATGCCGGTGATGCCGCGGCCGAGCTCGAGGCAGATCTTGGGCAGCTGGGTGGTCTTGCCGGAGCCGGTCTCGCCGGCCACGATCACTACCTGGTTATCGCGAATGGCGGCGGCGATCTCCTCGCGGCGGGCGCTTACGGGCAGTTCCTCCGGGTAGGTGATCACCGGGACGGCGGCGCGGCGGGACTCGAGCTGCTCGGGGGTGAAGCCCCGCCACTGGCGCCGGCCGCGCCCGCGGCGGGCCCCTCGTGAACGCCGCCCTCTCCTGCCATCGCCGTTGTTGCTGCCGGCTTCAGGGCGGTCCGCGCGCCGGGTTGGTCGCTCGTTGTCACTCATCAGGCCGCCTATTGTCCCCCATCCCCGTTCATCCCCGCCCCTCCCCTCACCGAGGTCGGTCGATCTTACGTGCCGAGGTCGGTCGATATGGGGTGGAGACGCCGACATCATCCTCGTTGCGCGTGATTTCCTGGCGCTAGACGCGCGCGAATGCCCGAGGACGCTCGCAGCTGTCACGTATTGCACCACTTTCCACTCGGTCGGGTTCGGGACGCGACAGCACAGCCGCATGAATCCGCGGCTTTGGCAGGGAGGATGAGCATCCGGGCACGCGAATGTGGTGCATCTAGTGACAGGGACGTGCCTGGTTGTCCCGCGACACAACAGACCACGGCAAACACCCCGCCCGGCTCAGAGCATGTCCAGCATGGTGGCCACGAAGGCGTCGTAGGAGTCGGCCGCGGCCAGGCGGGCGACCTTGGCGGGATCCACCAGCGCCTTGATCACGGCGTCGAACACATCCCCGAAGGCGTCCCGGCTGTCAGCGGACAGGCACAGCATGGCGATGAGCTTGACCGGCGTGCCGCCCCAGTCGACGGGACGGTCGGCCAGGCACACGGCAATCGCGGTGCGCGCGGCGGTCATCTCGATCGTGTGCGGGATCGCGGCACCGGAGGCGAAGGCCGTGGTCGATAACCGCTCCCGCTCCTTGACCTGATCGAGAAACTCCGGGCCAACAGCACCGGCACGGGCGAGCAGACTCGCCGCGGTTTCCAGGGCCGTATCGCGATCCTGCCCGCCCGGGATCCGGGTGAACAACTCCGGCTCCATCACCGTGGTCAGCCACGCGGCGGCCTTGAAGCGCTTGTGGCCGGCAGCAATGTTCGCCGTCATCTCCCGAATCCGCTCCAGGTCTGCGTCCGTGAGCAGCAGCCCCGTCCGGATCACCGGCACATCGGGCGCACGGGGCAGCGGCACCGTCGTGACAATCAGGTCGGCAGACAGGTCGGGCCCGACGTCCTCGACATCCGTGATCACCCGGTCCACGCGCCCGGTTCCCGCCACCGCGGCCTCCACGGCGTGTGCCAGGGAGACGTGGACATCGTAGTAGCGGGGGACGACGACGGCGACGGCAACCTCGTCGTCCTGCGCATGCATGGACAGCAGGCGCCCGCCCACGTGGAAGGCGATGAAGCCGATCTCGTCCTCACTGACCTCGATACCGGTCTCCAGCTGAATATGCCGGGCGATGAACACGGCCAGCTCATGTACCAGCGGGTGAGTGTTCTTCACAGACTGCCCCACGGGAATCCGCGCCGAGCCATGCTGCGCGGCCCGCTGCACCAGGCTGCGCACATGCATGGCGAGAAAAGCGATGAAACGCTCGTCGGACAAGTCCACCAGGTAGTTGTTGTTGAGCTTCGCAACGATCCGGGTGACCATGGCCAGGTAGTGCTCGTCGAGGAAGGCCCTGACCTCCGGGCTGGACGTCTCCTCCGGATAGGCGGGGGCGGCCTTGGTCAGCAGCAGGAGCGCCAGGTAGGCGACCTCCCGCTCCGGCACCTGCACCCCGAAGACTCTCGCCACCAGTTCGCTCACCGCACGGGACACCGGGGCGAGTGCGTCATCGGGCGTCAGGCGGGAAGCGTCCACGGAGCGCCCATGTCGCACCCGGTCCACCATGATGGCGATGTGGGCGACCAGTTCGTCGGCCGTCCACTCGTTGATGGAAAGCTGAAAGTCATCCAGTACCTCACGCAGCTGCTTCTTGAAGCCGAGCAGTTCCGGCTCCTGGAGACGGTGAGCGACTTCTTCGACGTCGATGAACTGGGGCCGGCGCACGGCGGCCCCAGTGAGGATGCGCCGCATGAGGCGGCGCTGCGCGGGCTCCTCTCCCTGAAGCGACAGCCGCTCGTGGTCGCGGGCCAGACGTAGGCCGAACTGGGCCACCAGCGGCCGGGCCTTGCCCAGGTCGGCCTCGATCGTGGACTCGGATACGTGCAGCTGTTCCGCCAGGTCAAATACGCTCACTGGACCCTGGGCGGCGACCAGCAC
>NZ_PIZD01000062.1:34035-39526 GCF_010365615.1 Actinomyces sp. 565 | reverse complement strand
CCCCGGCCGGCGCCGGCCGTAGGCGTACCCGCGCTAAGGCGCACGCATCCAGGCGGTAGCCGGAGTGCGATGAGGCGATCACCCGCCCGTAGTGCTCACTGGCGGCGGTCACGTAGTTGCGGATGGTGCGGGTGGACACTCCCAACCGCGCCGCGAGCTCGCCGGAGGAGAAGGGACGTGGCTCCTCGGAGAGGATCTGCAGCAGATCCTCGAAACTCGTCATGACGGTTCAGCTCCGTGCGGCGATCCAGTCGAGGATCGCCTTATGATCAACGGCGTCCAGGTCCGTGGCGTCCACCTCCAGCAGTTCGCCGAGCCGGAAGGTGTCGTATCCGCGCGTGGTGCAGCGCCGGTAGAACTCCTCACGGGTCAGCAGGCCGCTGGCCCTGCTGCGATCCGTGAGCGAGTCGCCGCGATGGTACCGGTCGACGATGTGTCCCAGATGCCGTGAGGGATCCAGGTCCCGCCGCTGCTGGCGTTCAAACAGCACCTCCAGGTCGGCGGTCAGGCGGATTGTCAGCGCGGTGGCGCCGTGGCGCTCGCACAGTGTCCGCAGCGTCGGCAGCTGCTTCACGCTGAACGGGTAATCGGACAGCACCATCGGACCGTGTGAGTCGTCATGCATGACCCTACTGCGCGGGGCAGGACTCAACGCGGCTTCAATCTCATCGAAGAAGATCCCTAGTGCTCTGCGCTCCAGGGCCTGCTTCTGCTCGAGGTCGTCGAACCCGTGCTCCTCCCACAGCTTCTCCTTGATGTCGTCAATGGACACCTGCGTGCAGCCCGGGAAGCGTTCCCTGATACGCGCGCACAAGTAGCTCTTGCCGGTGCCGGGCAGGCCCGCGACCAGGACCAGGATTGCTCCCCTCACCGCAGCCTCGTAGTCCGCCGGGTTCATTCGGGACGACGCCCCATGAACAGCGCGATCTTGTGGGCGACGGTCTCGCCGACGACGTCGTTGCAGGGCACGATGTTGTTGCGCAGTGAGCTGTTGACCTTGGTGGCCCCGAAGGTCTCCTGCGCCTTGCGGGTCCAGCCGACCAGCAGCTCGGTGCCGACGTTGAACTTGCGGATGCCCTTGGCGGTCAGCTCGGGGTAATCCGCCTCGTCTACGCCGGTGCCGCCATGTACCACCAGGGGCACGTCGACGGCGTCGTTGATGCGGCCCAGCAGGTCCAGGTCGATCCGGGTCTTCGACTTGAACTGGCCGTGGTTGGTGCCGATGCTGACGGCGAGCGCGTCGCAGTCGACCTCGGCTAGGAACTGCTGGGCCTCCTCCGGCTGGGTGTACTTGCCCTCACGGTTGCGGATGCCCTCCTCGGTGCCGCCGATGGTGCCGATCTCTGCTTCCACGGAGACCCCGTGCTCGTGGGCGAAGGCGACGACGCGGCGCGACTTGGCCACGTTCTCGGTGAAGGGCAGCTGGGAGCCGTCAAACATGACCGAGGAGTACCCGGCCGCGATGGCGTTGCGGATATCGGTCAGGTCGGTGGCGTGGTCCAGGTGCAGGGCGACGTCGACGATCTCGTCCTCGGCCATCGCCCGGCACACCGCCACCAGGTTCTTCATGCCCACATAGCGGGCGGTGCCGGGCGAGGTCTGGATGATGATCGGGGAGCCCAGATCGCGGGCGGCGCGAATCATGGCTGGGACCATTTCTAAGTTGTGGGCGTTGAAGGCGCCGACGGTGTAACCCACGCGCTGGGCCTCGGCGAGCATCGGGGTGATGGGGATATACATTGGTTGTTTCCTTTTGGGACTTGACGGGTGAACGATTACTGCGGGCTACCGCGGGCGATGCGCCCTGTGCGCGGCGCGCGGCGCCTGCTTAGAACTGCGAGCGCATGACGCGCTTGGACAGGGCGGTCAGCTCGTCGAGCTTCACGGTCCACTGCTGGATGGCGGCGTCGTCGCGGGACTTGGCTGCCTGCTTCAACTGGTCGTTGTAAAGCGTGAGCAGGCCGTTGTAGGCCGGGCCGAACTGCTCGCGGATCGCCATGGATGCCTCGTAACTGCCGATGGCGGCGGTGGCATCGCCCAGTTCCTGCTGGACGCCGCCGAGTTCGTTGAGGAGCTTGATCCGCGCCTCGGGATCGGCCTGTTCCTCCAGCTGTGCGGCCAGTGCGGCGGCGCGTTCGCGCAGGGCCTCCTGGTCGCCGGCGGCGGGTGCCGCGGGGCTCGCGGCGGGCTTGCCTGCCTTGACGCCGTCGGCGGGCTGCGCGGACCGGCGCTCATCCTGGCTGCGGTTTCTGCGGAATAGTCTCATCTCGTAGGCCTCACAGTGCGTTCATGATCGGGCGGACGATGTAGGCGAATAGCAGTCCGGCGGTGATGGTGTCGACGTCGGTCGCGGACAGGTTGGGGAAGCCCAGGTTCATGAAGGTGGTCACCAACAGCGCCGGCAGCAGCGTGATGAACAGGCCATGCACCACGCCGCCGATGATGGCGCCGCGGCGCCCGCCGACGGTGTTGCCGAAGATGCCGGCGGTGCCGCCCGCGAAGAAGTTCGTGAGCATGCCGGGCACGATCACCGCGAAGCCGACGGCCGGAAGGGCCACCATGGCGATCAGGGTGCCGATCGTGGTGGTGATGAAGCCGATGACCACCGCGTTTGGGGCGTAGGGGAACAGCACCGGGCAGTCCAGCGCGGGTTTGGAGTCGGGCACCAGCTTCATGGAGATGCCGCGGAAGGCGGGGACGATCTCGCCCAGCAGCAGCCGCACACCGGCCATCAGCACGTAGACGCCGACGACGAACTGGATGGACTGCAGGAAGGCGTACATCATGTAGTTCATGGTGCCGACGTCTTCCGCCACCGGTTCGGGGCCGGCCACTGCCGCGACGATCAGGAACAGGGGAGTCATCACCACGGCGAGGGACATGTAGGTGTCCTGCAGGAACTCCAGCGAGCGGGGGAGCTTGATGTCCTCCGTGGAGGGCTGCTTCTCGACGTTGCGCTTGCGCACCAGCCAGGCGACTCCCGCTTCTACGAGGTAACCGATGGTGCAGAAGTGCCCCAGTGCGATCGCGTCGTTGCCGGTGATGCGGCGCACGATGGGCTGCGCCAGGGCGGGCATGGCCACGCAGAAGAAGCCGCCCACCACGCTGGCGGCGAGGATGAGGCCGGCGCCGCGCAGTCCGGCGGCGTAGCCGAAGATGACGGTCATGGTGGACATCCACAGCAGGGCCTGGCCGGTGAGGAAGATGTACTTCCACGGCGTGAAGCGCGCCAGCAGGATGTTGACGATGAAGATGCCCAGGAAGGCGAGCGCTATCTGCCCGCCCAGGCCCATGTTGTTGGTGGCGTAGCCGTTGACGGCCTCAATGCTCGGCACGATTCCGGTGGTGTGGAATGCCGCCTGAAACATCACGCCGAAGTAGGTCAGCGTGGTGACCAGCACGGCGGATCCCGCCGAGAGCACGTAGAAGCCGAGAATGGTCTTGAACGTGCCCATGATGACGGCGCCGACACCCTTTTTCTGCAGGATGAGGCCGAGCATGGCGATCAGGCCGATGATGATCCCGGCCTGGGTGAGGACGTTGTTGATAATCCAGTTGATTACGCTCATGCCTGGGCCGCCTTCTCCTGCACGACCGGGAGGAGCTTGGCGGCAATCTCGGTCTTGTCTACGATGTTCTTCAAGAACACGAACGAGATGCCGGGGTCGAGCTCGTACTTCTCGATCGTGGGCTTGAAGTTCTCCGCGGATACGATGATGTCCGCGCGCACGCCAGGAATCCCGGAGATGGCCTCGTGTCCGAGGTTGGCGCGGACGCCCGCGGCGGTGAGGACCTCTTCGGCCTCCATCTGGCAGGCCAGGCTGCTGCCGAGCCCGGCGCCGCAAATGAAGTAGATGTCGAGTGGTCTGGTCATGGGATACTCCTTCGTGTCTTGACCTTGTGGCGTGAGATGGGATGCGGCGAGAACGGGGTCAGCGGCCGCCACGGAGGATTCGCTGGAACTCTGCGACGGTGCCGGCTGCTACCAGTCGTTCCTGCAGAGGCCGATTGCCTGCAATGGCGACGAATTCCCGGAGTGCTTTGAGGTGGGAGTCGTCATCGACGGCCGCCAGGCAGAAGACAATGTCGACGGGGTCGTTCTCCGGATGGTTGAAACTGACGGGGTCCGCCAGGGTCATGACGCTCATCGCCTGGCGCACCACTCCCGTCTCGGGCCGCGCGTGGGCGAGGACCAGATGTGGCGAGAGCACGATGTACGGGCCGAACCGGTCGACGGCGTCGATCATTGAGTCGACATATGCCGCGGTGATGGAGCCGTCCGCGAGAAGCGGCTGGGCGACGGCGGCAATCGCCTGTTGCCAGGTCGTCACGTGCTGGTGGATGATCACGTGATCATCGGTGATCAGGTCGGTCAGTGCTGTGCTCATGCGTTTGGTCCTCCGTGCGCATGAGTATCGAAGCGAGCGGTGTGAGCTGGCCAACAGAAGTTTTTCCGCCTCGGGGGCGCCCTGGCGGAAAAAGCGGGCGGCGTCCGTGCGCTCGGCGATTCCAACCGACCTCGGTGCGTAACGTCTACCGACCTCGGCGGGGTGGGAGAGGGCGCAGGTGCGCGGCGTGGCTCACCGCAGGCGGCGGGTCACCCACTCGGTACTCAGGCGGGCGATCTCGTTTGCGGCGTCGTCTCCCTCTGCTTGCACCTGGTGCAGGCGGCTGCCTTCGGGCAGCAGCGGGAATGCGGCGGCAGCTGCCTCGGCGGTGTCGGGCATCTCCTCGCTCAGAGCACCGTGCAGCATAAGGATGGGCCAGGGCAGGTCGGCCATGGTCTTATCGGGCGACTGGAGCGAGACATCGGCGAGAGTCTCCTTGCTCACTACGTCCCACTCGCGTGAGTTCGGGTTGTCGTCGGGTAGGCGCGTAAGCCCGTGCCGGTCCAGTTCGTCGAGCTGCTCGGGGGAGAAGACGTTCTCCCACAGGATCGACTGCGGGCCGACTACGGCCCCGGCGACTACTGCCGTGCGCACCTGTGCGGGGCGGGCGAGTAGGGCGGCGGTGGCGCCGAAGCCGTTGGCGTGGATCGCCTGGCGGACGTAACCGCGGTTGGCAAGCCAGGCGGATACCGCTTGTAGGTCCTCGATCTCGCCGGCGAGGGTGATCACGTCATCGTCGGACTCGCCCAGCCCGGAGAAGTCGAACTGGAGCGTGGCCAGGCCCGCGCGCCGGTACTGCTCCGCCAGCTTGTCCAGGCGGTGCTCCAAGCCGTGCTGGTCGGTGAGGAAGTCGTGGGCGAGGATGACAACGCCTTCTTCGCGCGGCTCGACTGCCTGACCGCTGCGTATGGCGGCGTCATCGAATGCGTCAGGGTCGAATGGGGCGGCGCCATCGGGCAGGCGCATCGTGGCGGCTAGGTTGATGCCACGGGCAGTGTCGATGCGCAGATTGGCCATGGCTCCCATGGCTTCAAGTTAGGTCAAGGCCTCCCGTAAGTCACGGGTGCAGGGCCTGTGACCAGGCCGATTGCGCTGCCAGCGTG
>NZ_PIZD01000062.1:14574-33718 GCF_010365615.1 Actinomyces sp. 565 | reverse complement strand
GTCGGCGCCCGTCCTATGAGGGAGGACGGGCGCCGACGCGCGAGCCGGTATGAGGCCGTCGCACGGCCTGCCCGGCACGGGCTCAGTAGGAGGAGGCACCGTCGTCGGTCTCGGCGTCCTGCGCGCCCTCGCCGCCCTTAGCGCCTTCGGCCTTGAGCGCCTCGAAAGCGGCGTCGACATCCCCATCGGTGATCTGCGCAGCGGCGGGAGCGCCGGGCAGCGCGGTGTTGTTGCCGGCCTTCAGCGCAGCCAGCCGGGCCTCGGCCTCCAGCTGCTGGTCGGCGGACTCCAGCTCGGCGAACTGGGCCTCCAGGGAGGCTCCGGCAATCTCCATCTGCCCGGCGGCCTGAGCCTCGACGCGACGCACCTGGTCCTCGTAGCGGGCGAGCTCGCTGGTGGGATCCATGACGTTGATCGAGCGGATCGCGCCCTGGACCTTCACCTGCGCCTCGGCGTTCTTCTGCCGGGCGACCAGCTGGTCGCGCTTGGACTGGAGCTCACTGAGCTTGGCCTCCATCTGCTGCAGGCCGGTCTTGAGCTGATCGACGACCTGCTGCTGGGAGGCGATCATCGGCTCGGCCTGCTTGGCCTCGTTCTCGGCGGTGATCTGCTTGGTCAGCGCGATCTTCGCCAGCGAGTCCCACTTGTCGGCCCCGGCGGCGTCCCCGCCCGCGCGCAGCTCGTCGGCCTTACGGGAGGCGGCCAGCGCCTTGTTGCCCCAGTCCCTGGCCTCGGCCAGGTCCGCGTCGTGGTCCTTCTCCGCCAGCCGCAGGTTGCCGATCGTCTGGGCGACGGCGTCGCGCGCCTCGGCGATGGACGCCTTGTAGTCGCGCACCAGCTGGTCGAGCATCTTCTCCGGATCCTCGGCGCGGTCGATGAGGGCGTTGATGTTGGCGCGGGTGAGCTGGGCGATGCGGCCCAGGATCGACTGCTTCTCAGCCATGTGTTTCCCTTCGTCATGCTCGCCCGGTGGGCGAGGCGTCGGTGTGCGATTATCCGCACGGACTGTATGTGCTGACTATGAGCGCGCTCCGCGCGGCCGCGACTGCTCAAGAGCTGGGGTCGGCCGCACAGTACCGGAGTCATACTTCCAGGAAACGACGCCGCGTTCCTGCACAATGACGGGTTTCACCGTGAGGATCACCGATCCGGTCAGGGCCCGGCCCATGGCGCTCAACGTGGCGGTTCGGCTTGCGGGTAGGGCGGTCGGCTCAGAAGCGGCCGCCGCCACCGCCGAAGCCGCCGCCACGGCCGCCCCCGAAGGAACCCCCTCCGCCGCCGAAGCCGCCTCCGCGGCGGCCGCCAGGAGAGCCTCCTCGCGGGCCACTGAATCCACCACTGAATCCACCACTGAATCCGCCGCCGCGCGGCGGATGCGGCGGGCGCGGGCCCGTGCCCCAGCCGCCATAGTTGCGGCCGCCTCCCAGCAGGATGCCACCGAGCACCAGCGACCCCAGGTCGATGCCGCCCTGACTGGATGAGCCACCGGAGCCGGGGCCCCAGGAGCCGGACCGGCGCACGTCCGCCTCTGCCAGGGCCTGCGCCTGCGCCACCAGCGACTCCCCGGAGGCGACCTCGGCCAGCGCCGCCGCCGGGTCGGTGTTCTGCATGGAGGTGGCTGCGGCGGCGTGCCGGGAGGCCTCGGCCAGGGCGGTGCGCGCGGGAGAGCCGACGGCGCCGCGGTAGCTGGTGATGTAGGAGGTCACGGCGGAGATCTGTGAGTTGAGTCGACCCAGGCGCGACACCAGCGAGGCGCGGGCACGCGAGTCGTTCTCCTCCTTCGCCCGTGCCGGTGCCAGGGCGGCGTCAAGTGCCGACTCCGCGCGTTCCAGGTGGTCCAGGGCAGCCAGCGGGTCGCCGTCGGGATTTGCGGCAGCACGGCCCTGCGCTACCGCCGCCTCGGCGTCGGCCACCAGCGGCTGCAGCGATGCCGCGGGCACCTGTCCCGCCAGCCGCCGAGCATCCACCAGGTCGGCGGAGATGGAGGCGATAGCCGCCTCCAGGTCGGCGTCGGCCCGCTCCAGCCGCTCGCGCACACCGCTCACCTGCCCGGCCAGATCGCCCGCCTGGGCGATCGAGGCCTGGGCGATGCGCACCTGCTCGACGGCGGTGGACTGGTTGCCGGAGTCCACGCTGGCGCGGGCCTGGTCCAGCGCGGTTCGGCCCGCATCAACCAGCTTGCGGGCGCGCGCGGGCGCCTCGGAGACGGAGCTGAGCGCACTGTCCGGGTAACTGGCGTGCAGGGTGACCAGCAGCGTGTCGGCCGCGGTGATGGCCTGCTCCGCCTCGTCGGCCCGCTGGGCGGTCTCCGCAATGGAGCGGGGCAGGTTCTCCTCAATGCCGCGCCGCTCCTTGAAAGCCGCCTCCTGCGCCTGGATGGCGGCAGTGGCCTCGTCGCAGCGGGACAGGATCTCCTGGCACAGCTGCCGCTGGCGGGCCTCGTCCCCGGGGGCGTCGTCCAGCTGGCCGCGCAGCTCGAAGGCCCGTGCCACCTGCTCCTGGGCGGTGGCCAGGGCGGCGGTGAAGGCGTCGGTGGCGGACAGGCCGAACTGGGCCTGCGCGTAGGACAGCTCCTCGGCGGCCGAGCGCACGGCGTCGTCGGTGCTCACCAGGGTGGAGCCGGCGCGGGTGCGCAGCTGCTCCAGGGGCTCGGCGGGCTGGACGGCGTTGCCGGCTATCTTCTTCCGCTTGCGGCTGCGGCTGTAGGCGACGGCGCCCACGGCGCCGGCCCCGGCGATGGCCAGGCCTGCCCCCAGCGCGGCGCCCGAACCTCCCGAGCCGGAGCCGGCGGCATCGGCGATGGCAGTCACGGCGCCGTCGTAGTCCCCGCTCGACAGGGCCTGCCGGATGTCGCCACGTACGGACTCGAGCTTGGAGTCACTCCACACCGAGTCGTCGGCCGAGCCGCCGAAGGCGAAGCTGTTGGCGCCATCAGCGGGCAGATTGATCACCAGCAGCAGGTCGGTGGTGCCGAACCCGGAGGCATCCCAGGCCTTGGCGGCGTACTGCTCGGCGGTCTGGGACTCATCGCTCATGGTGACGATCCACAGGCCAATGCCGTCCCCGGCCAACTGGTCGACCGCCTGCTGCGCCGCGTCGTCGTCGAGGATGCCGGCGTCGTCCGTGACATGGCCCGCGATGCGGGTCGAGACCTCGGCCCGGACGGTGCTAGCGGCGCGGCCGATGGAGGCAGCGGCGAAGGCGTGGGGCCCGGCCTGCGGTGCGGCGGTCGCCGTTGGGACGGCTGCGGTCGCGGCTATGCCGCCGAGCAGCGCGGCGCCTAGCACGATTCGGATGGTGCGGCGCGCAGCGGGCACACTTGAGCGCGGCGCAGCTCCGCGGGCCCCGCGAAAGCCGCCGGAAGCGGTGGCGCCCGTGAACGGGCTTACATTTGATCGCATCGGGAACATCGTCCCCGGCGAGGAGGATGACGGCAAGCGGTTTCGCCCCCGGCACGTCAGTTCAGGTGACCCGGGGCGCAGCTCAACCGCCTCTGGGCGGGAGGAGACTGCGCGGCCAGCGGCAGGCACGTAAGGCCTCAGGTTTGCGCAGGCTGCGCTCGCGGCTTCAATAGTCCCCATGACCAAAGCTGCCGTTCCAACCGCGGCGAGGGTTCTTCCCTCCGCCACCGGCGTGACCGTTACAGTGATTGAACCCGAGCCGCAGGCGCCCATCGGCCGCCTGCGCGAGTGGCTGACCGCGGAGGGCCTCACTGTGCGCATGGTGCGTCCCGAGGCCGGGGATCCGCTGCCGGACCTGGACGAGTTGGGCGACGGCCTGGTGGTGCTCGGCGGCCCCATGAGCGCCCACGCCGAGGCCGACCACCCCTGGATCGCCCCGCTGCGCGACCTGTTGCACGGCGTCGTAGAGACACGGGTGCCAGCTGTCGCTATCTGCCTGGGCGCCCAGATCGCCGCCGAGGCCATCGGCGGTGCTACCGCCGCTCCGTCGCCGCATGGCACCGAGCGCGGCGTCGTGGAGCTGGAGCTGACCGCGACCGCCCTCACCGACCCGCTGTTCTCGGAGATCGTCGACGAATCCGTGCGCGCCGCCGTGCGCGCTGGCATCCCCACCCACGACGGCACCCGGCTGCCGGTGCTCGTCTCCCACGACGACGGCGTCGTGAGCCTGCCCGAGACGGCCACGCTGCTGGCGTCCTCCGCGGGCGCGCCGGTGCAGGCCTGGCGTGCCGGCCGTCTGCTGGCGCTCCAGCACCACCCGGAATCCACGCCCGAGCGAATGGAGCGCGTGGAGTCGCGCACAACCGCGTGGAAGCTGGGCGCGGTTGCCGACGTGGAGGAGCTGAGCCGCCTTTCCGACGCTGATCTTCCTGCCGAGGCGCTGGCCGCCGGCCGGCGCGTGCGCGCCGACGCGGAGCGGGCCGAGCCTGTGGTGCAGGCGTTTGGGCGGGCGCTCGCCCGCGTGCTGGCGCGTCAGGTCCGCGCGCATCGCCTGCGCAGCGCCTCTTCGGATGTTCGAGCCGATGTTGACGCCTGAGCTGATGTTGGCTAGCAGTTTCCGGGACCACGTCGTTTGCGGCAAGACAGGTTGACGCTCACGGCGCGGCCTTCTCGTCGTTCTCGTGCCGAGTCCGTGACGCGCGTACTCGGGTGCCGGCCGGTCAGCTGATGTCGACGAGGACCTTGCCTTCTCCGTGCCCGGTCTCGACCAGGGCGTGTGCCTGGGCGATCTCGCCCAGAGGGAAGCGGGCCCGGATCACCGGGTTCAGCAGGCCAGCATCGACCAGCGCGGCTACCTGGTCCAGCGCCGTCCGGCTGGGCTTGACTGACAGGAACACGATGCTCGGCCCGGGAAGGATCTTGCTGATGACGCTCGCGGCGATGCCGGCGGGTGAGGTTGTGACCATCCGGCCCGTGCGTGCGAGCGTACGGCGCAGGGCCCACAGGCTCTGGCCGGTTGTGTCGAGGACCGCGTCGTAGTGGCCGGTAAGCCCGGACCACTGGGCCGGGTCGGGATCGAACCGGGACTCGGCGCCGAGCTGCTGAAGCAGCGCCTCGTGGGGCGCCGAGCTGATGGTGTCCACGATCGCTCCGCGCGCGCGGGCCACCTGGACCGCGGCGCTGCCTACGCCACCGGCCCCACCCACTACCAGCAGGCGGGAGCCCTCCCTGACTTTCAGCTCCTCCAGCGCCTGCCATGCCGTCACGGACACCAGGGGGAGCGCAGCCAGGTCGGTAAGCTCGTGAGAGGCCGGAGCTGGAGCTGCCAGGTCAGCGGATACGGCGATCTGGGTGGCGGCGGTGCCGTGCTTACCGAGTTGGTCCGTGCCTAGGAATCCCCACACCCGCTGCCCGGGGGAGAAGCCGGCGACCTGCTGGCCAACCTCAGTCACCTCGCCGCTGAAATCCAGCCCGGTGGGCTGGGGCAGGTGGCGACCGGTCATGAACTTGCTCTGCCCGGCTCGGGCGCTGGTGTCGATCCGGTTTACGCTAATGGCGGCAACCTTGATCACGAGCTCGCCTGGTCCCGCCGAGGGGGCAGGACCGTCGATGACGCTCAGTACCTCGGCCGAGCCGAAGCGCTTGTATTGGGCGGCCACGATGGTGCTGCCGACTGTATTCGGGTGGGTAGTCATGTTCTTCTCCTAGTGAGATGTGGGTGAAAGTTGCTGGACGAGCTCGGGGTTGGGCAGCCGCCTGGCTATGGACGCTCTTCCACGCGCCGACGCAGCCTGACTGAGATGCACTCGGCCCTTCAGGTGACCTGCCATCGGCTGCGGGTGCCACGATGCCCCCTGCGGAAGGCCGCGCAGCGCCAACCTGCCCCGCGCCCGCGCGTCAAGGGTCCCAAAAGTGACCATCTCTCGCCACTTTCCCCCGACACGTCCCGGCAGCCGCCCGCTCGTAGCGGAGTATTCCGCATTCTGGCGCCACATGCTCGTAGCGCTCCCCGCGGCCGATTCTTCAAAGTGGCGAGAGATGGACACTTTTAGCGCAGTGTGCCCCTGAACCGAGTCCAAATTGGGGTCCGGGACAACAGGCACGCTTCCTGGCAGGCAGCAGGAGGCGGTCACCGGTTTGCCAAGAGGCGTAGCCGACCGTTCCGCACACGCCCTCACACCGTCGGGCAAACCAGCACCCACCACACCCACAAACCAGAGGAGCCCCGTAACGGTTACCTGAGGTCACGCAGCCCTTCCAGGTCCTCGGCGTCTACGACCTCGTAGGCATAACCCTGCTCGGCCAGGAAGCGCTGCCGGTGCGCGGCGAATTCCTGGTCCACCGTGTCCCGGGCAACCACCGTGTAGAAGTGCGCCTGCCGCCCATCTTCCTTGGGGCGCACGATCCGTCCCAGCCGCTGCGCCTCCTCCTGCCGCGACCCGAAGGAGCCCGACACCTGCACCGCCACCGAGGCGCCGGGCAGGTCGATGGAGAAGTTGGCGACCTTGGAGACCACTAGCGTGCTCACCTCCCCGGAGCGGAAGGCGTCGTAAAGGCGCTGGCGCTCGCGCACCGTGGTCGACCCGGTAATCAGCGGCGCCCCCAGGTGCTCGGCCAGCTCCTCCAGTTGGTCCACGTACTGGCCGATCACCAGCGCCGACTCCCCGGGGTGCCGGGCCAGCAGGCCCTCGACAATTCGCAGCTTCGCCGGCGTGGATGCGGCCAGCCGGTAGCGCTCGTCGGCCTCGGCGGTGGCGTAGGTCATTCGCTCCCCGGAATCCAGGGTGAGTCGCACCTCCGTGCACACGGCCGGGGCGATCCAGCCCTGGTGCTCCAGGTCCTTCCAGGGAGCGTCATAGCGCTTGGGTCCGATCAGCGAGAACACCTCATCCTCGCGTCCGTCCTCCCGCACCAGCGTGGCCGTCAGCCCCAGCCGGCGGCGTGCCTGCAGGTCCGCGGTCATGCGGAAGATCGGGGCGGGCAGCAGGTGCACCTCGTCGTAGACGATCAGCCCCCAGTCGCGAGCGTCCAGCAGGTCCAGGTGCGGGTAGACACCCTTCCGCTTAGTGGTCAGCACCTGGTAGGTGGCGATCGTGACCGGGCGGATCTCCTTGCGCGAGCCGGAGTACTCGCCGATCTCATCCTCGGTCAGGGAGGTGAAGCGCAGCAGCTCCTGCTTCCACTGGCGCGCCGAGACGGCGTTGGTCACCAGGATCAGCGTGGTGGTGGAGGAGCGGGCCATAGCGGCCGCCCCCACCAGGGTCTTGCCGGCCCCGCACGGCAGCACTACGACGCCGGAGCCTCCCGCCCAGAAGGCGTCCACCGCCTGGGCCTGGTAGGGGCGCAGGGCGAAGGCGCCCTCGACTCCCGCGGCCACGTCCTCCGCGGAGTCCTTGAGCGTGATCGGGTGCGCCTCGCCATCGACGTAACCGGCCAGGTCCTCCGCGGGCCATCCCAGCTTGATCAGCTCCTGCTTGAGGTGCCCGCGCTCGGAGGGGTGCACCACCACGTCCGCGTCGCCCAGCCGCGCCCCCAGCAGGCCCTTGGTGCGCTTGGAGCGCATGACCTCCGCCAGGACGGGGGCGTCCGTGGCGTGCAGCACCAGCCCGTGTGCCGGGTCGGTCACCAGCTGCAGCCGACCGTAGCGCCCCATGGTCTCGGCGATCTCCGTCAGCAGCGAATGCGGCACCGGGAACCGGGAGTAGGTGATGAGGACGTGGACCACCGTCTCCGCGTCCAGGCCGGCAGCGCGCGCATTCCACAGGGCCAGCGGCGTAATCCGGTAGGTGTGAATGTGCTCGGGGGCGCGCTCGAGCTCGGCGAAGGGCGCGACGGCGCGGCGGGCGTCGGCGGCGTCGGGGTGGGCGACCTCCAGCAGGACGGTCTTGTCGCTCTGGACGATCAGGGGGCCGTCGGGCAGGGCGGGGGAGCGGCGGGAGTCTGGCATGGCCGGGAGTATCGCAAGGGCGCGGCGTCCGTCGCCGTGACGCAGCAGACGCCTTCACCGGCAGCGGAGCGACGCCTGCGGCCCGCTCCGGGCGAAACTGTCTAAGAACAGCATGATCCCGAGCGATTCGGCGGTCTGCCCGCGGTAGATTAAAGCGGATGAGCACGCAGCATCCGGGCGCCGGGAGGCCCGAGCCCGTACCCGGCACCACGGCCGAGCAGCTGGCCGCCCACTTGACGGCCCTGCCTGACCGCGACGTCGCCGCCCTCCTTGCCGCCCGCCCCGACCTGGTCTCCCCGCCCTCGTCATCGTTTACGGCCCTCGCTGCCCGTGCCGGCGCCCGCCCCAGCGTCGAGACTGCTCTGCGTGACCTGGACTCCGTCACCGTGGCTGTTGCCGAGGCGGCAGTAGCCCTGAGCTCAACCGATCCCGTGCTCCTGGGTCACGCCCTGTGGCTCAGCGCCAATGACGTCGCCGCCCGCCTGGCCGTGCTGACCCGACTGGCCCTGGTCATACAGGCTGGCCCCGTGCCTGGGCTCGTGGACGCATTCGGCCCGTACCCGTTCGGGCTCGGGCCGTGGGCCGGCGGCCCGCTCGCCGACGATCAGCTTCCGCCCCCGCAGACCGACTTGGAGCAGCAGGCGCAGGACGATCCGAGCATTGCCGTGCTCAAGGCGCTGGCCTGGGGCCCGCCGGTCGGCACCCTCGGCGCCGGGCACCGTTCCGACGGCGCCTCCGAGCTGGTCGCGCGCGGCTGGCTGGAACGCAGTTCCGACTCGGCCGGACGCACGCGCTTCATCCTGCCGCGTGAAGTTGGCCTAGCCCTGCGCGGGGGGCGCCTGGTCCGCACGCCGCTGGTGGCCCCGGGCAGTGACGATTTGGATGTGCTGGCCCCGGAGGCCATCGCTGCCGAGGCTACCAGCCACGCCGAGGAGGTCGTCCGGCTTACGCGCGAGCTGCTGACCGAGTGGGGGCGCGAAGGCGGCCAGATACTGCGCACCGGTGGCGTGGGCGTGCGCGCGCTCGACCGCACCGCCGCCGCCCTAGGGCTGGACCGCACCGCGGCCGCCACCATCATCGAGCTCGCCGCAGCAGCGGACTTGCTCGGCCTGGACGAGGGCGGCGCCGCCTGGGTACCCGCAAGCACGGCATCCGCCTGGCTGGAGGCAGAGCTGCCCGAGCAGTGGGCCGCGCTCGCGGTCGGCTGGGCCGCCTCGGCGCGCACTCCCTGGCTGGTCGGTACTCGCTCCGACGACGGCGTCCTAAGGCCGGTTCTGGGCACCGACGTGGAGGCCGCCTGGGCGGGCAGGCTCCGGCGCCGCATCCTCACGCTGCTCGCATCACTGCCCGAGGGAACCGCCGTGGACGCGCCGTGGGTGCGCGATGCGCTCACCTTCGCCCGTCCCCGCCGCCAAATCCCCGACGGGGCCGTTACGGCCGTGCTTGCCGAGGCGGAATTGCTCGGCCTGACCGGCGGCGGAGCGCTCAGCCGCGCCGGAGGGGTACTCGCCTCCTCGTCGCAGGTTCCCGCGGTGGGGGACACCGACGCCGCTGACGCGGCCCCCACCGATGAGACGGCACCGCCGGCGGAGACCAATGGGCAGGTGCTGGCGGCACTCGAGCACGCTTTGGCTGCGGACCTGCCCGCCGACGTTGGCATCCTCCTGGTGCAGTCTGACCTGACCGCGATCGTCCCCGGCCGTCCCAGCCGCGCCCTCGCCCAGGCCCTGGAACGAAGCAGCGTGGTGGAGTCGCGCGGCGGTGCGCTGACGGTCCGCTTCACCCCCGAGTCAGTGCGTCGCGCCCTGGATGCCGGCTGGTCTGCCGAAGAGCTGGTCCAGAGGTTGTCCCGGTTCAGCCCCAGCCCGCTGCCCAGCGCGTTGCGGGTCCTGATCGATGATGCCGCCCGCCGTCACGGCGCGGTGCGCGTGCGCGAGGTCGCCAGTGTCCTGCGCGTGGCTGATGCTGCCGTGGCCGCGGGGATCGTCGCCGACGCCGCGCTCAAGCACCTTGGATTGGATGAGGTGGCGCCCGGTGTCATTGTGTCCGCGGCGCCCGCCGGGGTGGTGCTGCGCGAGCTGCGTGCCACCGGACTGGCCCCGGTGCTGGAGGATGGGCAGGGTCGGCTGTTGGTCTCCGAGCGTGCCGGTGTTGGCCGCCGGGCTCCCGCCCCGGCGTCGGCGCGCCCGGGAAATGAGCACGCAGTCAGCCGCCGCCGTCCCGGACGCCGTGAGCTGGCCGCCCTGGTCGGCCGCCTGCGCGCGGGGGAGGAGGCGCGCCGCACCTCGGATGGCGGCGCGGCGGCTGCCACCGACCCGGTGCATGCGTTGGCACTGCTGCGTCAGGCGCGGGCCTCGCGGGCGCGGGTGCGGCTGCGCCTGGCCGGTCCCGACGGCACCCAGCAGGAGCGCACCGTGCGGGTGCTCGCCGTAGAACCCGGCCGGGTGCGCCTGGCCGACCTGGTACGGGAGACCGAGCTGACCGTCGCCGTCCACCGGATCGTCACGCTCGAAATCCTCTGAAGAGCCTGCCTCCGCGGCGTCTGCCGCGCCGGGACCCGGCGGAGGCAGCCGGGGCTGGACCTGCCGCCTACACTGGAACCGTGATTGACGCAGCGACTCAGACGTCGAAGAACCCGGCGAGCGGAGCAACAGCGCCTGCGGATGCGGCCGCGGCAAGCGCCCGCCCGGGCGCCCTGCCGACGGCGGCGCAGCGTGCAGCCGCCGCCAAGGACAAGGTCCTGACCTCCAAGGCAGCGATCGAGGCGGCCCGGGCGGCCCTGGGTGAGATCACCGAACCGGTCAGCGTCGGCCAGTACGCCGCCTCTCGTCAGCTGGACAAGCGGCTGATCACCCACCTGTTCGAATGCAACCTCGCCGGCTACCGCGGTTGGCGCTGGGCCGTAACCATGACCCGCCCGCCCCGCGGACGCACCGCCACCATCTGTGAGCTGGAGCTGCTGCCCGGAGAGGACGCCCTGCTCGCCCCCGCCTGGGTGCCGTGGGCGGACCGGCTGCAGCCCGGGGATGCCTCCCGCTCCGACCGGCTGCCCCGGCGCGAGACCGATGAGCGGCTCGAGCCCGGCTGGGAGGCCACCGGTGACGAGGGGGACGCCGTCGCCCTGGACGAGCTCGACCTGGGGCGCGCCCGCGTGCTGTCCGCCGAGGGCTACCGCCGCGCCGCCCAGCGCTGGTACGACGGCGACCACGGCCCCGACGCCGACGGCGTGCGCAAGGCCCACGCCACCTGTGCCACCTGCGGCTTCCTGCTGCCGATGGCCGGGCGCCTGCGCAATACCTTCGGCGTGTGCGCCAACGAGTGGGCCGCCGATGACGGCCGCGTCGTCTCCCTGGACCACGGCTGCGGCGCCCACTCGGAAACCGACCTGCCCGATCAGGGCCCGGAATGGCCCGTCGCGCCCTCGCGCCTGGACGACGCCGCCATGGAGCCGCTGGGCACCAACGGCACGGACCTGCGCGGCGGGCGCAGCCGCGCCGAACTCAGCGACCAGGAGGCGGCACCGCAGGACCAGCCCGCAGCCGATCAGACCGAGGCCCCGGAGGCCACCTCCTCCCGGCCCACCGCGAAGGCCGCACGCGACTCCCGTGAGTCGGTTGCCGCGCGGGACTCCGCGGCGGAGTCGACGGCCCCGGACCCGTCCCCGGCCCAGTCGCCGGAGGAGCCGGAGGCCACAGCGGCCTCGCAGCGCGCCGCTTCAGCTCGCGACGCCGTCGCCGACCTGGCCCGCGAACAGCACTCCCACCACGACGCCGCCGCCCAGCCACACGCCGCAGCCGACGCCCTGGCTGCGCTTGAGGCCTCGCTGCCGAAGCGTTCTTGAGCCCTCCGGCGCCCGTCGGAGGCTGGTCCGGCCTGCGGGGCGGCCCTGTCCGGTGTCCCAAGAGGCGACCGGAGTTTCCAGGTTGCGGCTGCGTCTGGGACAATCACGCCACGTGACCACACATACCCCAGCTCCCACAACGTCAGCAGCGGCCGGGGCGGCGGATTCCCGCAACGCGATCGACCGCTTCTTCCACATAACCGAGCGCGGCTCCACGGTGGCGCGTGAAGTGCGTGGCGGCATCGTCACGTTCTTCACGATGGCCTACATCCTGGTGCTGAACCCGCTGGTGCTGTCCACACCGCACGAGGGGATCGCCCCGCTGGGCACGCCCGAGCAGATTGCCGCCGGCACCGCATTCATCGCAGGCATCATCACGATCCTCATGGGCCTGCTGGCCAACTACCCCATGGCGCTGGCCGCCGGCCTGGGTATCAACGCGATGATCGCCTACACCCTGGTCGGCATGAACGGCATGACCTACGCCGACGCCATGGGCCTGGTGGTGATTGAGGGAGTCATCATCCTGCTACTGGTGCTTACCGGCTTCCGCGAGGCGGTGTTCAAGGCCGTCCCGGCGGACATCAAGACCGCCATCTCGGTGGGCATCGGCCTGTTCATCGCCCTGATCGGCCTGGTGGACGCCAAGGTCGTCCGCGCCGGCGGCACCCCGCTGGAGCTCGGCCTGGGCGGCTCCCTGCAGGGCTGGCCGGTGCTGGTGTTCCTGTTCGGACTGTTCCTGATCCTGGTGCTGCACGTGCGCAAGGTGCGCGGCTCCATCCTCATCGGCATCGTCGCCTCCACCATCCTGGCAGCCCTTATCGAGGCCTTTGCGCACCTGGGGGCATTCGACGCGGAGACCAACCCGACCGGCTGGTCGCTGTCCATCCCCGCCCTGGAGGGCGCCCCCGTCGAGTTGCCGAGCCTGGCCACGCTCGGCCAGTTCAGCCTGCTCGGCAGCGTGGAGAAGGTCGGCGTCGTCTCCGTGGTGCTGCTGGTCTTCTCCCTCATGCTCGCCGACTTCTTCGACACCATGGGCACCATGGTTGCCATCGGCGCCGAGGGTGACCTGCTGGATGAGAACGGCAACCCGCCGCACACCCGCGAGATCCTCGTCGTTGACTCCCTGGGCGCGATCGCGGGCGGCGCCGGCGGCGTCTCCTCCAACACCTCCTACATCGAGTCGGCCGCGGGCGTCGGTGAGGGCGCTCGCACCGGTCTGGCCTCCATCGTCACCGGGGTGCTGTTCCTGGCCAGCATGTTCATCGCCCCGGTCGTCTCCATGGTGCCTTACGAGGCGGCCACCCCGGCGCTGGTGGTCGTCGGCTTCCTGATGATGACCCAGGTGACGGATATCGACTGGAAGACCCCGGAGATCGCCCTGCCGGCCTTCATCACCATCATCATGATGCCGTTCTCCTACTCCATCACCAACGGCATTGGTGCGGGCTTCGTCTCCTACCTGGTAGTCCAGCTGGCCCGCGGCCGGGTCAAGGACATCCACCCGCTGATGTGGGTTGCCTCGGTGCTGTTCGTCATCTACTTCACGCTCGAGCCCATCAAGGCGATCCTGGGCTTGGGCTGACCGCCGTAGCCGGGCGCCGGACGAGCACCCGGCGTGCATGGGGCGGGGGCGACGACGCGGCTACGGTCACGTCGTCGCCCCCTGTCTGTGCGGGGTGTACAGACGTACAATTGACCGCTTCCAAAAATGCGCGCATCCCAGCGGGTGCGCCCGTCGTCACACATTCCACCGGAGTGAACTCCCCACCGTGAGCAACACCTTTGAGTCGCTTAAGTTCCACAACTATCGGATCTGGTTCTTCGCCGCGCTGGTCGCCAACACCGGCACGTGGATGCAGCGGGTGGCCCAGGACTGGCTGGTGCTGCGGATCCTGACTGATGACTCAGCCTCCGCCACGGGCATTACGACGGCGCTCCAGTTCCTGCCGGCCATGTTGTTCAGCGCCCATGCCGGGTTGATTGCGGACCGGGTGGACCAGCGCAAGTTCCTGATGGTGACCCAGTCCGCCATGGGGGCGGTGTCCCTGGCACTGGCGGTAGACGTCCTAGCCGGCCACGCGGCGCTGTGGCACGTGTACCTGGCTGCCTTCGCGACCGGACTCGGATCCGCCTATGACGCGCCGGCGCGCCAGATCTTCGTAGCCCGTATGGTGCCCGCGGAGAACCTGGCCAACGCCGTCGGGCTGAATTCCGCCTCCTTCAACGCCGCCCGGTTACTGGGCCCCGCGGCCAGCGGACTGGTGATCGCCTGGATCGGGCCGGGCTGGGTGTTCCTCGTAAACGCCCTGACCTTCCTGTTCCCGGCGCTGGCGCTGGCCACCATGCGCCTGTCCGAGTTGTACGACGTACCGCGTGCCAAGCGCGCCAAGGGCCAGCTGCGGGCCGGACTGGCCTATATCCGCCACCGCACGGACATCATCGTCATTATCACGGTAATTTCGATCGTCTCCATGTTCACCCTCAACTTCCAGGTGACCATGGCCGCCATGGTGCGCTCCACCTTTGACATGGAGTCCGATGCCTACGGCACCGTCTCCTCAATCTTCGCGGTCGGCTCCCTGGCGGGAGCGCTGTGGGCGGCACGCCGGAAGTCACCGCGGGTGCGCACCCTGGTGGTGGCCTCCTTCTTCCTGGGGGTCTTCACGATCCTGATGGCACTTGCGCCCAGCTATGAGCTATTCGCGGCCTCCACGATCCCTGTGGGGCTGTGCGTGCTGACGGTGCTCACCAGCGCGAACCAGACCGTCCAGCTGAATACGGAGCCCGCGATGCGGGGGCGGGTGATGAGCATTTACATGATGTTCTTCCTCGGCACCACGCCGATCGGGGCTCCGATCATGGGGTGGGTGTCGGACCAGTGGGGGCCGCGCATCTCGATTCTGGCCGGTGGCGTGGCCGCGATCCTCGTATCCGTGGCCGCCGGCGTCTGGGCGCGGCGCCACTGGCACATCGACTTCGCCTACTCCTCCACCCGCCCCTTCCTGACCACGGTCGGCCCGCGCGAGCGCGCCGGCCTGGCCGGGGGAGGAGAGGGCGAGCAGGCGGCTGCCGACGGCGCGCCGGACTCGCGCGAGTGAAACGGCTCGCCCGGCGTCGTCCGCAGTGCCCGCGCGCCTAGGGCGGCGCCCGGTGGGTGGTGGCTCAGCGAGACGTCGATATCCTGTTTGGACACGCGTGCACGTCCCACAGCCGGGCTGCTGCCGGGGCATGCGGCATTGGGTAGCGACCATCGGAGGAGACACCAGATGAGTGAGCTGATCGACACCACCGAGATGTACCTGAAGTCCGTGTACGAGCTTGAGGAAGATGGCGTACTTCCGCTGCGCGCGCGGATTGTGGAGCGGTTGGGGCACTCCGGCCCAACCGTGTCGCAGACGGTTGCCCGCATGGAGCGTAGCGGGCTTATCTGGGTCGCTGATGACCGCTCCCTGCAACTGACAGACGAGGGCCGACGACGTGCCACCGAGGTTATTCGCAAACACCGCCTTGCTGAAAGGCTGTTGCTGGATGTGGTCGGAGTAGACCGCAGGCTCGTGCATGACGAGGCTTGCCGGTGGGAGCACGTAATGAGCGAGCAGGTCGAGGACCGGCTGGCGGCGATACTCGATGACATCTCGACCGACCCCTTCGGCAATCCGATTCCGGAGCGGGTTCCCACGCTTCCCTCGCCTGCGGCGGCCGAGATCAGCGCCGAGCGGCTGGTTCGTGACGGTCGCTCCGACGCTGTCATCACGCGTGTGGGCGAGCCGGTCCAGGCCGATGCGGAGCTGATCGCCCGGTTCGAGGATGCCGATCTGCACGCCGGCACTCCGGTGCGGCTGACATCCACAGTCGGAGGCATTCGGGTTGCTCGTCAGGATGATGAGTCGGCCTCGGCACTGCTGCAGGGCTCCCTGACCCGCCACCTGTTCCTGAAGCGCTGATACCGCAGGCGAAGTACTCGCATGCGCTCTCCTCGCGTGGGGGATTCCACAGCCTCAAGGGCGGGGAGAAGTGCCCATTGACGCGGGAACTCCACTACCTTGGAGTCCGCGTTCGGCAATCCGACCGTGGAGAGGCCCGCAGAGCCCAAGCCTGCCGGTGCGAGCCCTCCCCTCCCAGCGATCATTCTCGGCAGGCCCGGGGGAACCACTTCTCCGGCCGCAGCCACTCGGTGGCGGCCTCGGGGTGAAGCCCGCGCGACGCGGGCCGGGCCTCTCCCGCCCGAACCCGACAGCTAACCTCGGCGGCTCACTAGGAGAATTAATTGACTACAAACGTCAAGGCCCGTCACCGCAAGGCTGCCCGCCCGCTGACCCCATTGACGGATGCTGCTCCGGTTGCACGTCGTGGACTTGCCGTTGCCGCAAGCTCCGGACTGGCGCTGACCATGATCGCCTCCGGTGCGAACGCCGCCGGAGACGACGACGCCATCAGTGAGTCCGCCGGCGCCCTCGGGGAAGCCGGCGTAGCCGTACTGGCTAGTGATGCGCGCGAGGTTGTGACCACGAACGCGGCGATTGCGACAGCTTCTGATGCTGCCTGGGGCTCCGACGTAACCGAGGTCGACGCCGTTACCGCCGCCGCTCCGGTCGTTGAGGAGGAAGCCGACGAGGAGGCGGACTCCTCCGCCGACGCAACCGCGGACTCCGGGGCCACGCAGGCCGATGAGGCGGCCGCCGCAAGCGCTCCGGCCGGGCAGGGAACCTCCGGACAGGGCATGGTCGCGCTGGCCATGCAGTACGTCGGAACCCCCTACGTCTGGGGCGCGTCAGGGCCGTCCGCCTTCGACTGCTCCGGTCTGGTGTCCTACGTCTACGGCCAGTACGGGATCTCCATCCCGCACCAGTCGGGCCAGATCCGCGCGGTCGGCACCCCGATCTCAGCGGCAGAGGCACGGCCCGGCGACATCCTGTGGTGGTCCGGGCACGTGGCCCTCTACGCGGGCGACGGCATGATGGTTGACGCCTCCCCGTCCACAGGCGTGTCTTACCACGCCGTCTACTCGGGAGCCACCTACCTGCGCGTGGGCTGACTCGCTGCTCTCCCTGAGGCCTCCCCTGGGCCTGAGGCGGCTGCATCATTCGCGTATTCACGTATGCGCCGACCTCCGGCGCCGCCCCGCTCCTAAGCTCAGGAGCGGGGCGTCTGCGTTCATGCGTGAGCTCTGCATGTGGCTCGACTCGGCAACCGAGTGGGTCTAGCTGCGCCTGGCCAGGCTGGAGCACGCGAACCCTCGCCGTGCCTGGTTGGCCGCTGCAAGCAGCATGTGCCACTTGTCACGGCGATGTGTGTGATCTCCCCGTGACGGCTACCGGCGACCTCGGGTAACGTATCCACCGTTGCGGAGCTCAAAGGGCCGCAGCACCGGGGACGGGGCTCAATCCTGCCGCTTGCCTCCGGTCGTCATATCCCACATACATGGCAGGAACGGGGGAACCAAACGCGGCTTCGGCCCCCGCCGGAGCCTTGGGGTGAAGCCCGCGCGACGCGGGCCGGGCGTCTCCAGTCCGAACCCGACAGCTCACCTCGTAGGCATCTCAGAGGAGAACCACTACATGACAACAAGCACCTCGGCTCGGCATCGCAAGGCTGCTCGCCCGCTGACCCCGATGACCTCTGTGGCCCCGGTTGCCCGTCGCGGCTTCGCCGTTGCTGCATCCTCAGGCCTCGCGCTGGGCATGATTGCCTCCGGCGCCTCCGCTGCAAACACCAACGAGGCCGCACAGTCTGCCGGCTCGCTCGAGACTCAGGGAGTGGGGGCGCTCGCCGCTGAGGCGCGCACCGTGGTCTCCACCAACGAGTCCGTGCAGGTCGCCGCCTCCGTCGTCGTGCCCAACGACGTCGAGACCGTTGACGCCCCGACTGCCGAGGCCCCCGTCGTTGAGGTCGAGGAAGAGCCGGAGCCGGAGGCCACTGCTGAAGCGGATGCGGTAGTCGAGACCGCTAACGCGGCTGCCGCTGACACGGACACCACGGCGGAGGCCGCGGCCACGACCACCGCAAGCCCCGCCGCGGCGAACCCCTCGGGTTCCTCGGTAGTCTCCATCGCCATGCAGTACACGGGCATGGCTTACATCTGGGGCTCCAACTCCCCGGCTAACGGCGGATTCGACTGCTCCGGCCTGGTCCAGTACGTCTACTCCCAGGTCGGCATCTCCCTGCCCCGCACTTCTTACGCGCAGGGCGCCTCCGGCACGGTCGTGTCCGCCGCGCAGGCGCAGCCGGGTGACATCGTCTACTACGGCGGCCACGTCGGCATCTACGCCGGTGGTGGCATGATGATTGACGCGGGGACGCCGGCCACCGGCGTGTCCTACCGCGCGGTCTACGGTTCGCCGCAGTACGTGCGCGTGGGCTGAGCTAGCAGCTGACTCGCTCCACCTTGTGGGGGCGGCCGGTCACCGTGCCGGCCGCCCCCACATGCTATTTTCAAAACGTGGTTTGGAACACGCTCGCCTACGGGGCAAAATGAGTGTGGTCGAGTAATAGGCGCTCGCAGAAAGGGGCACAACCCATGGCTGAAGACAAGGTCGTCCTCGTCGGAGTTGACGGCTCACCCGAATCCCTGGAGGCGGTCGACTGGGCGGTAGACCGCGCCGGCTGCAACGGCTGGCGCGTTCACATCCTGTGCGCCTACTCCCTCCCATCCTTCACTACGGCGTCCCTTGACGGGGGGTATGCCGCCCTGGACGACTCGGCGGTGCGTGCCGGTGCCGAGGCCGTGGTCAACGAGGCGGTGGCACGCGCGCAGGGCCGTGGCGTGACCGTGACCAGCTCACTGGAAACCGGTGACCCCGCCGGGGTGCTGGTCGACTTGTCCGCGGATGCAGCCCTCGCCGTCGTCGGTACCCGCGGGGGCGGCGGCTTCGCCGACCGGCTGCTCGGGACCGTGTCCTCCGCCCTGCCCGCGCACAGCCACTGCCCGGCGGTGGTCGTGCCGCGGCACACGGAAGGTTCCGCCTTCACCCCGGTCAGGCGCATCGTCGTTGGCGTGGACGGCTCGGACTCGGCCCGCAAGGCCCTGAAGTGGGCGGTGCGCGAGGCTGACGCCTGGGGTGCTGAGCTGACAGCGATTGCGGCCGTACCCATGGCCTCCGGCGCCGGGGCGCTTGCTTGGCTGCCCGCCGCCGTGGACCGCGAGCAGGTGCTGACCGATGTGCGCTCCGGCTTGGACCGGGCCATCGCCGAGGCCACCGAGGGGTACCCCGACGTGGTGGTGCGGCGCCACGCGCTGGACGGAAACGCCGCAGAACTCATGTCTGAGTTCTCCACCGCCGTCGACCTGGTGGTGGTCGGGTCCCGGGGCCGCGGCGGCTTCTCCGGCCTGCTGCTCGGTTCGGTCAGCCAGGCGGTCCTATCGCACGCCTCCTGCCCCGTCATGGTGGTTCCGGCCCGTACCCGGGATGAGGACGTCCGGGTCGGCCGCAACCAGACGACTCCCTGGTCGCG
>NZ_PIZD01000062.1:8101-14261 GCF_010365615.1 Actinomyces sp. 565 | reverse complement strand
CCCCCCCCCCCCCCCCCGACGGTACTCACTGCCGTTACGATCAGGTAGGATCGCAGCCGTCCTCAGCCGGCCCTCGTAGCTCAGGGGATAGAGCACCGCTCTCCTAAAGCGGGTGTCGCGCGTTCGAATCGCGCCGGGGGCACTCGAATGCAACCAATGTTCCGGCATGCTAGTAACGGCGCTTCCGGTGCGTCGGCACCGTCCGGGGCGGCGGGGCGGATATCGTGCGGGGATATGACGCCTTCACTGTTTTCTCTGGGCCGCAACCGGCGCGACGCCGGGGCGCGGGCGCGTGACTCCGAGGGCGCCGACCGGCCCGATCCGCCAACGACTGTTGCGCCCGAGCAGCCGGATGACACCCCGCCGGAGGACTCCGACCGCAGGGCACGCATTGATGAGGCACTGGCTGCCTGGCGGCAGGAGCTTGCCGACCTCGGGGGGACCTCCAGCCTCGACGCATTCTCCGAGCGCGATGGCATTGTTGACTTGACGGCCGCGCATCCCTCGGGGCTGGCCCAGCTGTACGCAGGCCGCCCCACCCACCTGGGCAGCCTCGTGCGTGAGCGCGTTGCCCTCGGCGTCGCCCGCCAGTCCCTGCGCGAGCTGGCCGGTCGAACCGACCAGCTCTCCAGGCGATTCGGTGTTGCCCCCGTTTACCTGGCCATCGGCGTCGCCGGCTGGACCGAGCCGGTATCCGCCGCCAATGATGCGGACGTCCCTGCCGACCCGGACTCCTTGGGCGGTAGCTCCGCTGACCCTTCCGTCGACGCCGCGACCGTTGCCGGACCGCCGGCAGCCGTGCGTTCGGTGCGCGCCCCCGTGCTGCTGCGACCGGTGCGCCTGTCCAGTGCCGGCGCCGACGCCTCCCTCACCCTGGACCGCTCGATCGAGGTGAACCCGGTCCTGACCCGGGCACTGCGCCGACACGGCTGTGCGGCGGACGTGAATGTCGTCGCCCGTGCCACCTTGGCGGATGACGGCTTCACTCCGCGCGACGCCCTGAGCTCCATCGGCGCGCTGGGCCGGGAGTACCTGCCCGGCTTCGAGATCCACGAGCGCCTGGTAGTGGGAGCTTTCGTACACCCAGGGCAGGCGCTGGTGGAGGATTTCGACGCCACCATTGACCGGGCGCGCACCTCCGCACTCGTGGCGGCCGTCGCTGGCGACGCCGCTGCCCGCGCGGCCCTGGACGTCACCCTGCCCCAGCCGGATCCTTCCGATCGGGCACCGGAGCGGGAACGCGGCGTCGGCGACCTGGATCCCGCCCAGCTCGACGCCGTCGAGGCGGTTGGCACTGGTGCCTCACTACTACTGGACGCCCCTCCTGGATCCGACGTCGCCGCCACCCTCGCCGCCGTGATGGCGGATGCCGCCGCCCTGGGCCGCACGGTGCTGCACGTGCCCGCCACTAGCGCTGACGGGCATGCCGTTGCTGACGCGTTGCGCGAGCTCGGCCTGGGCGCCATCGTGCTGGACCTGACAGAGGATCCCGCTTGGCGGCGCCACGCCGCCGAGGGCATCAAGGCCGCCATGGGTGTGAACGTGCCGGATCTGGACGTGACCGCGATCGTCGGTATGCGCAGTCGGCTGAGCTCCGTGCGTGACAAGCTCTCCCGGTACGTCACTGCCCTGCATACGCCGCGCGAGCCGTGGGGGGCCTCAGCCTACGACGCGCTTCAACAACTTGCCGAGCTCACCTCCGGGCGGGTGCGTGCGCGCACCAGTGCCCGCGTTGTGGCAGGCCGCCTGGAGCGCCTGGATGCCCCCGGCCGCGAGCGTGCCGCGGAACTGCTTCACCGCGCCCACGCGCTCGGCCTGTTCACCAGCTCCCTGGCCGACTCCGCCTGGAACGGCATGGTGGTTGACGACGTCGACGACGCTACCGACGCGCTGGCACGGCTTACTCGGCTCGCTGACGAGCTCCTGCCCGCGGTGCGCGAGCAGGTGGTCGCGGCGGCGGACTCCACTGGGATCACCCGGGCGATTACGCTCGCGCAGTGGTGTGAGCAGCTGGAGATGCTCGACGGGGTGCGCGACTCCCTCGATGTCTTCCTCCCCGAGGTCTTCGAGCGCTCCGCCGCCGATATGGTCATCGCCACCGCGTCCAAGCAGTGGCGCCAGGAGCACCGCGTAGAGATGGGGCGGTCCACCAGGCGCCGGTTCACCAAGCAGGCCAAGGACCTGGTTCGTCCCGGCCGGGAGGTCGCCGACCTGCACGGGGAGCTGGTTAAGGTGCAGCAGCGCCGGGAGGTGTGGCGCCGCTACGACCCGGACGGGGGCTGGCCCCACCTGCCGCAGGGCCTGGATGAGATGCAGCGCGTGGCTGCCCGTGCACGCGAGGCGGTTTCCGCACTGCAGCCCGTGATCGGTGCGGACAACTCCCTGATGGACCTGCCGCTGGTGGACCTGGAGGAGCGCTCCCGCGTCCTGGCGGCCGACGACGTCACGGTCCACAAGCTGCCGGACATCAATCGGGTCACGACCGCCCTGGATGACCTGGGACTCATCCCGCTGCTGGATGACTTGGCGTCCCGGCAGGTGGAGCCGGAGCAGATCGACGATGAGCTCGCCTACTGCTGGTGGTCATCCCTCCTGGCGCAAGTCATGCGTGAGGACCCCGACCTGGGCGGACTGGACGCGGATGCCCTCAATGACCTGGCCGTGTCCTTGCGGGAGTTGGATGCCGCTCAGGCGGACTCCTTGGCCGGCCCGGTGGCCCAGGCCTGCGCACGCCGCGTGCGGGAGGCGGTCGACGCCGACAAGGACGCCGCCCGCAGCCTGTACCGGGCGCTGTCCCTGGAGGAGGGGATGTCGCTGCGCGATGTCATCGCCTCGCACCCCATCGCCATGGTTGCCAAGCCGGTGTGGATCATTCCGCCCACGCTGGTGCCGCAGGTATTCGCTGCCGACGCAGTGGTGGACCTGGCCATTCTGGACGCATCCACGAATGTGCCGGTCTCGCAGGTGATTCCCGCCTTCGTGCGCGCGGAGCAGGTGCTTGTGGTCGGCGACCCCAGGCGCGCTGCTTCTGGGCTGGCAGCCGAACTGGGCCCGCACCTGCCGCAGGTTACGCTGCCCACGGGCCGCAACACCTTGGACGCGGAGATCGCCGCGTTCCTTGCCGCGAACGGCTATGACGACGTCGTGGAGGCAATTCCGGCGCCGCCCGGGCGCTCGCGTCTGTCGCTGGAGCTGGTTGAGGGGCGTGGCATGCCGGCACCGGGCCGTACCGCCGTGGAGTCGGTGCCGGCCGAGGTCAGCCGGGTGGTGGACCTGGTTATTGATCACGCGCTGACTCGTCCCGAGCAGTCGCTCGGTGTGATCGCCCTGAACGCGCGCCACGCGGAGGAGATCCGCCGCGCGACGGCCGCCGCCGTTGTTGGCTCGCCCGCCCTGGCCGACTACTTCGAGACCGGTGTGTCCGAGCCATTCGTCGTCGTCGACTTGGGGGAGGCGCGCTCCCTGCGCCGCGATCAGATAATCGTCTCTGTCGGCTACGCGAAGACTCCGCACGGCCGCACCATTCACAGCTTTGGTGCGGTCAGTGATATCGGCGGCATGGTGGGGCTGGTTGAGGCCCTGTGCGCCTCCCGCGGGGGCACTCAGATTGTGTCCTGCCTGGGTCCGGATGACATCGACGCCGGGCGTCTGCACGCGCCCGGTGCCCGCCTGCTGCGCGAGGTGCTGGTGCACGCCGCCGACTCCGGCAGGCAGTATCCGCAGCAGGAGGAGGTCGCCCCGGAGCGCCTGCTCGTGGAACTGGCCGAGCACCTGTGGCGTAAGGGCCTGGTGGTTGTGCCCCGCTACGGCATTGAGGGCGGCGTGCGCATTCCCTTGGCGATCGGTCACCCGGATCTGCCGGGGGAGCTACTCGTCGCGGTGCTCACCGACGACGTCGACTACGTGGCGCAGCCGAGCCTGCGGCGGCGGGACCGGCACTGGATCGAACGCTTGCAGCAGCGCGGCTGGCACGTGCACACGGCGTACTCGGCAGGTGTATTCGTCGATGTTGAGACGGAGGCGAAGAAGATCGAGGCGCAGGTGCTGGCGGTGCTGGCCTCCCGCACCGAACCGGTCAGGGGCGCGCCACCGCTGCCCGAGCGCCCGGGGGAGGACGATCCGCTGGTGGAGTCGGCTTCTACCGATCCGGGGACCGCGGCTGATGCGGCCCCACGCGGCGACTCACCGGAGCCGCCCCGGCGGGGCGATCGTCCGCCGATCGCCCAGGGGCTGCCGTTGCAGGCCTATTCCGACGATCAGCTCGACGAGCTGGTTGCCTGGATCCGCTCCGACGGCGTGGAGCGTACCGCGGCCGAGGAGACTGAGGAGCTTCGCCAGGCGCTGGCCCTGAGTCGGCGTGGTTCCGGGATTGACGCGGTGCTGGCCAACGCGGTTCGGCGGACCCGGTGAGCGATTCCTCAGGGTCGCGCCGGAGGCGACGCGTCGTGGCGCTGTCACCCCAGGACGCCGCCCGGGTTGCCCAGGGCGAGTTGCCGCAGGCGCAGGCGGAGGCAGAGCGCCGCCGCGGCGTTGACGCGCTCAGTGGCGCCCGTGCCCGCGATGGCGGTGTGCTAGGACGGGAATCATCCGATCATGCCAACGATGCCCGCCTACTGCGGGAGGTGCCGCCGCACTGGGGCTGAGCCTGCGTACCGGTTGACGCGGCGCCCGCAACGCCTTCCCTTCCGGTTCGTGCCGCCAGGTACCCCAACCGGAAGAGCCGGTCATGGGCCTGAGGGTTATCGGCGTAAACGTGGTGCTTTAGACCGGCGTGTCGTGTGTTCTAGCTGGTTGGTCCGGCCCGGCCTTTGGGGGTCCTGAGGCCTTCTTCGGGGGTGGGGGTGGTGCCCCATCCGGCGGGGTGCGTACTGGCGCTAGTGGTGGCCTCCGGCGTAGGGGACTGGGCGGCTTTGCATGACACTGCACGACCCTGGGTGATACTGCACGACCTTGGTGCGCACTGCACGACCCCGGGGTGGTCGTGCAACGTACACCAAGGTCGTGGAACGCGGCCCGAGGTCGTGCAAGACACGGGGCGGGTAAGCGGTCCGGGCGCCGGATGCGTGTGCCGTGCCTTGTCCCGGCTTTGTCCCGGCTCTGTCCCGGGGTGGATCTAGTGGCGTGGTGGCAGTTGCGGGGTTGTCGGCGCGAGTGTGTGTGCGGTTGGTGCGTTTCGTGGTGTTCTAGCTGGTTGCTCCGGCCCAGCCTTTGCGGGTCCCGAGGCCCTCTTCTGGGGATGGGTGTTGTACCACCGCCTGGGGCCGGTGCGGGCGGCGGTTTTGGGGTCCTGCTCGGCGGTGGCGCGCTGGTTCAGTCAGCACCGGTACTGGGTGCCGTAGTCGTTCAGGGTTACCAGCCACCCGGTGGCCTGCTCAACAGTGGAGATGCTCAGCAGCTTGCGCGAGTGGCGTAGTAGGGCCTTGCCGGGGGTGGTCTTGGGGCGCAGTGTCAGGTCTCGGACCGTGTCACGGTGTACGTGGATCAGGCACCGCTGGATGGGGGTGCCCGGCCAGGTGGCGGCGATGGCCTTTAGGGCGCCGCCGGCCCCGTCGGTGGTTGCCAGGTCGGGCGGGGCCAGGTCGGCTAGCAGCGCCTGGTAGGCCGCCGCGCTCTCGGACGCGGCCCACTGCCAGCCGATCACGTATGTGGGACTGCGGGCTACCAGGAGCACCCATTTGTGGGCCAGCCACATCCCGTCGATGAAGATCAGGGAGTGCACCTGGCCGGTAGCCGGCGGCTTGGGGACGGGGACGTCCCAGCACCAGGCCATCCGGCGGCCAAACGCCCTGTCGCTGCCACCGGAGATGTCGGCCTGGGACCGGCTGCCGGTCGCCCAGTCGATGAACTCGCCCAGCACCGCCTGCTCGGCCCCACCCGGCGAGAGCGGGCGCGGCGCGGTGGCCAGGGACCGGCAGGCGGTGCACTTCCACCGCCTGGTGCCTGCGGCGGTGCGGCCGGACTTCTTCATCGGGGTCTGGCAGATCGGGCAGAGCCTTGCTCGTGGGGACCGTGTTCTCACGGCACGCACATCTACCCGCGAATGTCAAGCACCGCCCCGGATTAACCTCCCAAACCATAATCACCCCGACTTTCCCGCACCACACCAGCCAAAACCCCGATCTTAAGCACCACGTTCGCGCCGATAACTCGGGCCTGATGC
>NZ_PIZD01000062.1:2051-7790 GCF_010365615.1 Actinomyces sp. 565 | reverse complement strand
TGGTGCCCGCCGCATTGGCGGGCACCACTTCAGTGCAGATAGGGCTGTCGCTGCCGGCCCAGTGCGAGCAGCAGCGAGCACGGCTCAGGACTGGCGCTGCTGGAGCAGGTCGCGGATCTCCGTGAGCACCTCGACGTCGGTCGGCTCGGCGGGCTTGTCCTCCGCCTCCTTCTTCAGGCGTGCGGTGAGCCGGTTCATCGGCGCCACTACGCAGAAGTAGACCGCGGCGGCTACGAGCAGGAAGTTGACGATGGCGGTGATGATGATGCCCGGCTGGATCGGGTCGGAGCCGTTGATGGAGAACTGCAGCACGGAGTCGAAGTTCGGCTGCTTCACCAGGGCGCCGACGATGCCCATGATGACATCGGTGATGGCCTGCACGATCGGGGCGAAGGCACCACCGATGATGACGGCGACGGCCAGTTCGAGGACATTGCCCTGGGCGATGAACTCCTTGAATCCCTTGAGCATGGGGAACCTTTCGTTGTCGAGCGAGGGTGTGGAACTGCCACCCGCGGAGGTCATGAAGCGGAAACGGCGCAGCGCTCGGGAGACGGGCCGCAACCGCGTGGCGTAGGGGCGGCGGTGTCATGGGCTCAGCACGATGCCGAGCGCACCATTCGTGGCCGCGCCGACGATTAGACTAGCGTCCACAGCGGGAACAGCAAGGGTAACGAGTGTGACCTTCGTCCGGGTGCTCCATTGACTGTCGTCTCCCTCCACCTGGGTCAGCACCACCCGTGCGCCCGAGCAGATGACTGCGGTCGGGTCACCGGCCGCAGTCCCGTCCGGCGCTGTGGCGCCCCGTTGCGCCACTACGTCGACCCTGGCCCCCGGTTCGGCCAGTTGTGCGCCGACGTCGACCGGCACTTGGACCAGGCGCTCTGACGGCGCCAGGTCGGCGGCCAGGGAGGCGCTGGTCATGGAGGTGGTCAGAATCGTCCCCTCCTCCAGGGCGATCGCGGCGCGTGTGCCCACGATCTCCGGCCCGACCAGGCCGCTCCCGGGCAGCGCCGACTGTTCCACCGCGCGCACCTCAATGTCCGCTTCCGCGAGAATCGTGCCGGCGCTGACGTGTCGCGCGGCGACGAGAACCTCCTGCTGCCCTGCCGGCGCGGGCCGCAGCACCCCCAGCGCGGCGATCACGGCGGCACCCAGGCAGATGGCTACGACCAGGTGGCGGTGGCGCCACAGCAGTAGCGAGGGACGCGGCGGGCGGCGGCGCGCTGGCTTCTGACTGCGTTCGGCCTGGTGGGTGCGGGGGCGCTGACGGCGGAGCTGAGGCATATGCACACGGTGGCACGCGTGAGCTGTGCGCGCAGCCGCCCTGTGAACGCGGGACTCGCGGGGTGTCGCCTACCGCGGTTGTGGATGGCGGGCAGGACTGCCGGGTGGTGCCGGCAGGCGGAAGACCACTGGCGTAGGAAGCGGATGTGATTGCGCCGCCGTCGGCATGGCGGTCAGTCTCGGTGGTGATCGGCGGCCCCGCCGGCGAATGCGGATCCCTCCAGCAGGAACCACTCGTCGGGTGTGATGACCGCGTCTACGGGGGCGTCGTGCGGCTGGCCGGGTAGCGGCTGGGTTACCAGCTCATCGTCGTGGACCACGGCGAAGATCGGTGTTCCCCTGCGTCTCAGAGGCAGCACTCGGTCATACCAGCCGCCCCCCTGTCCCAGGCGGCGGCCGGAGCGGTCGACCGCGAGCGCCGGAACGATCACGGCCTCGGCGTCGGCGATGGCGGTGGCGGGCAGTACCTCGCCGCTCGGCTCCGGCGGGCGCCCGGGAGAGCGCTCGGCCAGGTCGGCCACCCCGCGGAAATAGCCCCAGGAGCGGGTCAGCTGCGGGCCGAGCACCGGTAGCAGCACTGCGGTCCCTGTTCCCTCCAGCTGCTCCAGCAGCAGCCGGGTGCAGGGCTCATGCGACACCGACACGTAGGCGGCTACGGTGCTCATGCCGGCGATGGCTTGCAGGATGTGCGCGGTCAGCTGCTGGCAGGTGGAGTTGTGGCCGTGCTCGGGATGACGGTGGTGCGTGGCCCGGTGGCGGCGCAGTACTTGGCGCAGCTGCTCCTTGGCGTCGCTGGCCGCCAGGGAACTGGTGTCTGGCAGGACGCGTGCCTGAGTGCTCATGGCAGCATTGTCGCAGTTACGGGCGGGGGGAGTGTAGGCGCAGACCGGGGTGTTGTCCCCATTGGCCCGGCTGGGTTTCATTCGGTGGTCCACCACCGGGGCGCCCGCTGCAGACGGGTAGCCTGGTCCGGTAGGCCCGTAGCCGGGACTCGGGCCGGAGGAGGACAAGCCCCCATGCGTACCGTTGCCGAGCACCTGGCCGCCTGCTTGGAGATCGCCCGGGCCGCGGCGCCCCTGGACGTGGTTCTCCTGGATGCGGTGGGTTGCGTCTTGGCCGAGGACGTAGTTGCCGATATTGATCTTCCGGCAGTCGACCTGGCCGGGCTGGACGGGTATGCGGTCGCCGCCGCCGACGTCGCCGCTGCCTCCGCGGACTCGCCCGCCGCCTTGGAGGTGATGGACGCCGTCCGGGCCGGGGACATGCGCCCCACGCGCCTGGTGGCGGGTGCGGCCATTCTGATCGACTCCGGCGCGCCCCTGCCGCTGGGAGCCGACGCCGTCGTGCCGTGGATGGACACGGACCGTGGCCACTCGCGGGTGCAGGTGCAGGCGGCGGTGGCAGCCGGGGACAACGTGCGCCGTCGTGCTGAGGATGTGCAGGCGGGCACCACGGTCCTGCCGCAGGGATCGCGCGTCTCGGCGCGGCAGATCGCGCTGCTGGCCGGTATTGGCCGGCACCGGGTCAAGGTGCATCCGGCGCCCAGGGTGGTGATCGTGTCCATTGGCGACGAGCTCGTCGAGCCCGATCATGCGCGCGACGCCGGAGACGTATACGACGCCAACGGGCACGCGCTCGCCTGCGCGGTGACCGACGCAGGCGGACAGGCCTTCCGGGTGGCGGCGGTGCCCGACGACCTGGGCGCACTGGCCGAGACCATCGAGGACCAGCTCGTGCGCGCGGACGTGCTGATCACCACCGGCGGGTTGAGCGTCGGACAGGGGGATACGGTCAAGGATGTACTGGCGCCTTTGGGTACGGTGCGTTTTGACGCCGTGGCCATGTCGCCGGGGCGGCAGCTGGGCGTGGGCACGGTTGAGGGCACCCCGATTTTCTGCCTGCCCGGTGACCCGGTAAGCGCGCAGATCGCCTTCGAGACCTTCATCCGCCCGGTACTGCGGCAGATCGCGGGGCGGCAGGATCTCCATCGCGCGTCCGTGCCGGCGACGATATCCTCCGGCTGGCACTCCCCGGCCCGTAAACGGCAGTTCGTGCCGGTGCACCTGACCGGTTCGCCGGCACGTGGATATGCCGCCCGGCCGACGGCGCAGCCGGGGGCCAGCCGGCTGCTGGGCCTGGCGAAGGCCAACGCGATCGCCGTCGTGCCGGAGGACACCCAGACTGTGGTGTCCGGGGACACGCTGCACTGTCTGCTACTTGACGCCTGAGCGGCGGGAGCAGCAGTGGCAAACGGTTGTCGCGGTGGCCTTGGCGATCTGGGTGGTCTGGCTGGGTGGGTAGGCAGCGGCGGTTTGTGGGGGCGGCGTCGTTTTCCGTGGCCGGTGTGCCTGACCGAGTCCGCGGTGACGGCGCGCTCGCTGGCACGCGGGCCGAGCACGGTGAGTCTGCGCCCCGTCCGTGCCGGCGATGAGGCGCAGTGGCAGTGGCTGCGCCTGGCCGACGACGCCCGCCTGACGCCCTGGGAGGCGACGCTGCCGCCAGGCAGCCCCGACGTGCTGGGGTCCTTCCGGGAGTATGCGCGTACCCAGAATCGGCTGGCGCGCAGAGGCGAGGCGATGCCCTTCGTGCTGGAGGTGGATGGCGCGTTGGCGGGGCAGGTGTCAGTTTCATCGATCCGGTGGGGCGCGCTGGAGTGCGCGAATGTCGGCTACTGGATCGGGGCGCCGTGGGAGGGGCGCGGCGTGATGACGCTTGCGGTGGCGATGGTGCTGGACCATTTGCTCGGGCCGCAGGTGGGGCTGCATCGCGTGGAGATCGACGTCAGGCCGGAGAACGCCCGCAGCCTGGCTGTGTGCAGGCGGCTCGGGCTGCGGGAGGAGGGGGTGCAGCGGGGGCTGATGTACATCAATGGCGCCTGGGAGGATCATGTTGTATTCGCCGTCGTCGCCGAGGACCGCGTGGCCGAAGCGGGATTTGTGAGTCGATTGGGACGAATGTGAAAACTGAGGTGTGATGGATGGGCCTAGCTCACACCGCAGAGAATTTGCGGCTAAAACGCGGGCGCAATTCCTGCCAACACGCCGGGTAAGTGCCCTAAATCCGGGTGCCCGCCCCTTTACGGTTGAGCCGTGGGAATCGAGACGTGGGCGCTGGTCGCGCTCGTAACGGTTCTCGCCGTGTACCTGCTGCCGTTCCTGGTAGGGCGCCGCGAGGCGATGGGGATGGCCAATGCCGAGGACCGCTACTCCTCTGGGCTGCGGCTTCTCGCAACGGGAAGTGCAGCCGCTGCGGAGGGTGGCTGCTGCGGTGGGCACACCACGATTTTTCGACGCCGACCGGAGGTGAGGGCGATGAATCGGCCCGAGGTCAGGAATGTGCGCGCGCTGCGCAAGGAGCGTGAGCTGCAACGCGTGCGTGCTGCGCATGAGCGCAGCCGCGAGCGGCGTCGGGTGGCCGCCTCGCACCGCGCCACGGTCGCGCTCATCCTGCTGGGCGTCACCGTCGGCGTCCTCGTGGTTGCCGGGGTGACCGCGATGCCTTGGTGGCCCGTGCTCGTTCCCGCCGGCCTGCTGGGTGTGTCAGCGGTTGCGGGGCGCCGGGCGGCTCGTGCCTCTGCCGTATCCGATCTGCGTGAGCGTCGGCGGATTGTTGCGCTCGAGCGTGAGCTGACCACGCTGACCGGCGGTGCCGCCGGGCGCCGCCTGGTTGCGGATGAGCCGGCGGAGTCTGGGACGGCGGTGAGGCCCCGTGCAGAGGCCAAGACGGCTGAGCAGGGTGAGGACCGGCATGCGTCGGCTGCCGGCGCCGATGCGCCGCTGTCCGGTGAGCTGGATGCCGGGCTCGCGGAGCAGGGGGCGGCTGATCCGGCGGCCCAGGCGGATGCGGCTGATGCGGTAGATACGGCCGGCTTAGGGGGTGGCGCGGTGGATGAGTCGCCTCTGCCGGCGGCGGAGGCTGACGCGGCCGACCAGGAGCCCGAGGCGGGAGACGAGCGGGATGATGCGGCTCCCGCACTCGCGGTTGCGCCGCCTGCGCCGCGCGGCCCGGCTTCCGCGCCCAAGGTGAGCGGCCGCGCCGGTCATGCTGGGGCTGGTGATGTTAAGGCCCCGGCGACTCCGCCTCAGGGCTGGCATCCGGTTAGCGTCCCGGCGCCTACTTACACTCTGGCGGCGCCGGCTCCGCGCCGCAGCTACGAGCCCCCGGCGGAGCCGGCATTCGATTCCGCCCCGGTTCCGGAACGTCCTCGCAATGTGCGTACCTACCCCACCGCCGACATCGATGCGGGTGCTGACGAGCCGGTATTCCACCCCATCGATCTGGAGGCGGTGCTCGAACGACGCCGCGCAGGCGCCTGAGCGCGCTGGCCCGCCGGCTCAGGCGCCGGTGTTGCGTGTCACTGCTGTGCGATTTGCGGGCGGCCACGGTTACGGTGCTACGATCAGTCCTGCTGCGGGGCTATGGCGCAGTTGGTAGCGCGTCTCGTTCGCAATG
>NZ_PIZD01000062.1:0-1745 GCF_010365615.1 Actinomyces sp. 565 | reverse complement strand
CGGCGTCCCACCCGGGATTCGGGTGGGACGCCGCCGCATCTCATGCAGTCGGTTGCAGCCGGTGCTGAGTGCGGGGCTCGGCGGTTACTGGTTGGCGGGGCGGGCGCTCGGTGGTGAGGCCTGCTGCCGACCCCCACGAGCCTCGCCGTCGTGATTGCCGTCGTGGTCGCTGTCGGTATGGCGGGCCCGAGCCTGTGGGGCTGATGTGCGGGCGGTTAGCGTGCCCCTCTCCGCTGGTAGTGCGCCGGGCCTTTTGCAACGCCACTTCGGCGTCAGCAACGCTAGTTGCCTGCCTGCTGTATGCCTTGCAGCCCTTCAGCAGGCCGTTAACCGGCGTTGTTAACCCCGAAGTGGCGTAGCAGGCCACCGCAGCACACAGCCACACAGCAGAATCGCGGCCAGCGGTCCCCTCACCGCCGGCCCCTCCGTAGGCGCAGGCGCCTACCCGCGACCCGGCGAACCGACCCCGCACCCCCAAACCTGACGAGACCCGGTACTTCGCCCGACTCCGGTAAGGGGGAGACGCTGCGACGCAGGCGGATCAGCCAGTACAAATCGATGAGGGCGATCGTTGCATTCATACCGACCGCGGGCCAGACGCCGAGGACGAGGTTGTAAGCCGTGGCGATGAGGGAGCCGGCTAGGTTCAGCCTCCGGAAGGTTCGCTGATTGGCTACCACCAGGGAGACGATGACGAGGCCCGATCCGGCCCATCCAACGATCTCCAGGACTGTGCGGGTTTCCACTGGAACTCCTGGACGTGCCCGGCTGGTCAATGCGCGTGCACTGGTCGAGTTTGAACACCTCGTTGCCGGGACGGCCGAGGCTAGTCGGGGCGCCCCACGTCTGGCAAGGCACGCATTAGTGAAATTCGCGCCTGATCGCCCGTCGGCCGTATCGGGTGCGGTTGGGAGCTTCCGGCGAGGTGCTCGTTGGTGCCTAGCTGGTGGAACGGCCGGGAACGGTGTCCGGGGTGAGTTCATGCCAGGACAGGCTGAGGTTCTCGAGCGGGATCAAGGCGTCGTAGATCGCATCCGCTCCTGACTGGATGCTATCGGCGACGTCCTGCCCACCGGAGACGATGTCCAAAGCGCATGGATCGTCGGGTACAGGGAGTACCACCCACCCGCCGGAGCCGCGAGTACCGCCGGAGCCGGCCGGAAGCCGTGCAAGTAGCCGTTCCACCGCGCGGGCGGCAAGGCGGGGTGAGCGGTGGGAGACGACCAACCTGAGTGTCGCCCTTGCGGTCGGATCTTCCCGCCGCCACAACCAGTCGTAGTCCACGGTGTAGCGCTTGCTGTCGGGCTTGCGGCTGGGAGCCATGGGCTGAAACTACCCCTGGAGCGAGCCGATCTGCGTGTCCGCGGTGTACTGGCGAGTTGGGGAGGCCGGGCAGTATCGCTCCAGGGTGCTGGACGTCACTGCCGCACGGTTTGACGTGATCCGTCGGGGTGTGCGTAAAGTACTCCCCGCCGCGGCGAACGCCGGAAGGTGTGAGCAGCGGTTAGGAGCAGTTACCAGGCTCGGTTGGCGCCTTAGAAGCGTCGGCATGAGACTCTGGCGAGACGGGGATCACTGATCTCGGGCTTGACGGAGGAACGCGGGTCTGGATAAGCTACTCCGGTGCCTTGAGAGAGGGCCTGGCCTTGCAGCCGGTGAATCTCTTCTGGGTGTGTTGTTTGGGATCTCGATAGTGTGTCGTGTTTGTTTGTTTGGTTGGTGTTTTTTGTTGGTTTCTTTGTTTG
>NZ_PIZD01000061.1:13503-18214 GCF_010365615.1 Actinomyces sp. 565 | reverse complement strand
CAGCCGGCCGGGTCGGCACCCGGGCGACGGCGCCCGGCCCGCCCGCGGCCCGGCGGGGCCCCTGCTGGCCCACCGGCCCCAGTGCATCTGCCAGCGTGCCGGCGCCGCCCGTCGGGCGATCGTCTAAAATCCAAATGTGACGCAAGACAACTCCTCCCCCGCGACGCCGTCATCGGGGCGAGCTGCGCCCGCGCCGCAGACCTCCGCGCCCGGCACCGAAAGCACCCAGCAGGCACCGCGGTCTCGTCGCAGCGACTATCTGCTGACGGCCGCCGTCGGCGCAGTACTGCCACCTGCAATACTCGCTCTGACGGGGGTAGCCGCAGCCGCGTCCGAAGCGGGTCAGCTGCCGCGTATCGCGCTGTTTGCGCTGCTCGCGCTCGTGGTCTCGGCGCTGGCCCAGTGGTTGTTTGCACTGCGTTCCTCATTGGGCGGCCTGGTCGGCGGGATCGTCGCCCTGGCGGCGCAGATGGCAATCGTGTCTATCCCGGGTCGCGCCACCGCCGCCCCCTTCGCCTGGGCGCGCACACTGATCCCCAGCGGGGCGGTGCTCATCGTCGCAGCACTGCTACTGGGCGGTTCCTGGGGAATGCGGCTGGCACGTCGCGCCGGGCGCGCCGATGCACGCCTGTCCGTCAGGCTCAGCGCCCACGACAAGACGCCGGGCGTCACCCCGGCGGCACCCCCGTCGCGGCGCCGCGACCATGCGTTCTCCCTCCCGTTCACGATCGTGACCACGGGTCTCGCCCTCACGCTCATTTCCACCGGATACGCCCGCCTGGTTTCCCCGGATGAGCCCCTGGGCGGGGCGGTGCTCGGCCCCACCTTGGCGCTGATCCTGCTGGTGGTCGGGGCGGCGTTCGCAGGCCGCTCCACGCTGGGCGCCCGGGCCACCGGAATATTGCTCGTACTGGCCTCAGTGCCGAGCCTGCTGGCTCATATCTGGCCGCAGCTGCCCGGGCACGCGCTGGCACAGCGGCTGCTACCTAACGACCCGACCGGGGCGGGACTCCTGCTGACGGGAATCGTGCTGGTCAGCGTCGGCTGGGGCGCGCACCTGGCCCGGCGCGAGGGCCGCATGCGGGAGCTGGCAGAACTGCGCTCCCGGGAGGAGACCACGCCACCGCACGGAGTGCCCTACTCCCGGGCCTGACTACCGGTCGGTCAAAGGCGCCCGCCCTCCCAACGCCCGACAGACGAGTCGAGGCATTCGGCTGTCAGCTTTTCACTACTACCGCAGTAGGAGGCCTAGACGAGTCCGCCAGTCCCAGGTCGGTCTACTTCGAATCGCCTCCCGGCACGCCTCCCAGCGCACGGTGGCGGCGCCATTACCGTGGCGGACAAGGAGGTTCAGATGAGCACCGACACCAACGCCGCCGGACACGACCCCGAGGACCACGCCACAGCGGCGGACCGGGCCGAGTCCGCCGCCTGGGAGCTAGCGGCCGCCCCGCACGATTCCGCGGACTCCTCCACCCCAGCCGCCTCCCTGACCACGTCGAGCGCTGATCCGGCCGACGAGGCGGTTCAGCCCCCGCACGCCCCGACCCCAGCACCACCCGCGCCCGATCCCGCCCCAGCCCCGGTGCCACCCACACCCGGGTCCGCCCCCACAGCCGACCCCGCTGCGTCGGCGCCCGCAGCCCCCGACGCCGAACCGGCCGCCGACGAACCACGCTCGGAAGACGACATCCTGCTGGAGGGATCAAGCGTCGTCGGCCATCCGAAGTCCCGCGCCGCCGCCCACTGGGTCGGCGTGCTGGTATGGGTAGTCGCACTGCCCCTGGCCTGGTACTTCCTCCACGACGGCGCCGCCGCGGCCGTCGACGGGGCCACCCCGATGCGCTTCGGTCTATCTGTGCGCGCGCTGCTGGAGCTGGCTGCGGGAGCCGCCGCGCTCGCCTTCGCGCTGTGGACCGCCAGCCGATCCAGCCTGGGGTCCTTCGTAGTAGGCGTCATATCCGTTTTGGCGGGCCTGCCGTTCCTAGTCGCGCCTGCCGCTATGAACGATGCGGTGGGCCCGCTGCTGGACCGCCTTACCGCTCACTCGAGCCTAGGCGCCGCACTTTCAGCATATTGGTGGGCCGACGCCATCAGCGGCAAGTTCATCGCCTTCGGGCTGTTCATGATCATGGTCGGTGTGGTCTCGCACCAGGCCCGCCGGGCGGGCCGCCGCGAGCAGGAGATCATCGACCGGGTACGCCGCGCCTGAGTCGGCGTCTCGCCGTTGGACGCGGAACGATCCTGATCTCACCATGAAGTCCGTTTGAACACCCCGGCCTGACAGCATCTAGCCTGGGGCGGTGCCCGCTCCCAGCGTTCCCTCCCCCGCGGCGTCGGCGTCGGCACGCGAGCCGCTGCCCATGGTCAGTGCGCGCGATGCCGCAAGAGACGCACTGCCGATCATGATCGGCTACATCACGCTGGGACTGGCCGCCGGGCTGCTGCTGGTGGCGCAGGGCCTGGCATGGTGGTGGGCGCCGGTGTGGAGCTTGGTCATCTACTCGGGAACCATGCAGATGCTGCTGGTCCCACTGGCGGGAACCGGCCAGCCACTAGCGGCGATCGCCGCCTCCACCCTGTTCGTCTCCGGCCGTCACGTCTTCTACGGGCTGGGCTTTCCACTGAATCGGGTCCGCGACCGCCCGCTCACCCGCCTGTACGCGATCCACGCCATCACCGACGAGGTGTACGCCCTGCTCGCCTCGCGCGACCGGGCCGCAATGAGTGGGCGCTATATCGTCATCGTGGAAGCCTTGAGCCATTCCGCCTGGATCACCGGGACGACCGCGGGTGCTCTGGCGGGAACCGGCCTGGCTTCACTTATCGGGGAGCGCGTGGAGCTGCTCGGCTTCGTGCTCACTTCACTGTTCGTGATTCTTGCCATCGAGAATTGGAAGGCGCACCCCGATCTGGCCGTTTTACTCAGTGGATTCGTGGCCGGAGGAGTCGGGCTGCTGGTAGGTGGGTCCGCGGCTCTTCTAAGCGCTCTGGGTACCCTTGCAGCCGCACTCATAACCCTGTATGCGTGGCGGGTCCACGCGAACAGAGCCCCGGCGAGCAGAGGTGGAAGCTGATGCTCACCGATCCCCAACTGGCCGGGGCCGTTGCGGCGGTGGCCGCCATAACCTTCGCCTGCCGTGTTGCTCCGTTCGTGCTGCTGCGCGGGCGCGGGCGCATGCCGTTGGTGGGGTTCCTCGGCGACGCCATGCCGCTCGGCGTCATGATCGTGCTGGTGGCCTATACGCTCGATGGGGTAACTGGCGCCCCCGCAACCTGGCTGCCCGCCCTTGCGGGCATCGGCACCACCGCAGGACTGCACCTGTGGCGCAGATCCCTGGGGCTCTCGCTGATCGGCGGCACCGCCGTCTATGTGGCGGCCAGTCTGCTGCTGAGCTGACCCGGGTGCGCCGGCCCGGACGCGCACCGGCCACCGGCACCGACGACGCCGATATCGACACCAGATTCACCCGGCATCACTCGGCTAGAGCGCCACCCGACGCCACGCAACTCAGCACCGTCCGGCACCACTCGGCTAGAGCGCCGCCAGACCCGCACGAATCGTGTCGAGATCTTCACTGGTGCCCACGCCGTTCAGCTTGGCGATGACTGGCACATCATAGGTTTCGCTTACGCGCTTAGCCGCGAAATTGAATGTTTCTACGTGGCTCTTGGCCTTGCTTCCGCTTCCCACCACGGCCACAATCCCCGGATTCGACTCGAGGAACGCCTTCACGGGCTTAGGAATCTGCCCCTTGCCGACCGTGTAGGTGAACAATACGTACTCACCATCCACGCGCTCAGTGCCGTCTACGATCTTGAGGGCGTCGGGCAGAAGCCCGAGCCGCTCAACTACCTTCTGCACGTTTCCCGTCTTGGACGCATACACGATCTTCGGCGCCATTTTTCCCTCACACGCATTCATCGTCGACATTTACAACCGTCATTCACAATGAGGCCGCATCAACGTTACATCTGTCATGGCCGACGCGCAATCGGCAGTGGCACCTCATGCCTGCTCCTCCGGTTTGTGGCTGTGGTGGGAGGGATCGTGCCGCGGTGTGGTGGTCGCGTTCGCTTCGGCGGGGTCGCACGGGGCCGCGGGTCCGGCCGTGTTGGCGGCCCCGGGCAAATGGTAGAAATCATTGAGACCACCCGGCTCCCGAACCAGGACGACAACCGCCGACGGCACCGGCCAGCGATCCCGCGGTTCCAACGATCCCAACGATCCCAGCGATTCCAGCGATTCCAGCGATTCCAGCGATTCCAGCGGTTCCAGCGATCCCAGCGATCCCAGGTGCTGCGGGGAGGCGTGCCCATGCGCGCGCAGCTCACAGCAGGCCAGTGCCACACACCAGCCTCAACGGGGAGGTACCCACCACTGCGGGGAGGTGAAAACGCCGCTGCGGGTCCCGGTGGTGCCGCGGGGACCACACACTACTGCGGGGGCATCCACTACTGCAGGGGCGCGGACCGGGCCGGCCCGCTCGTGCGCCCCGCGCGACGCTTCCGCACTTCCCGCGACGGTTCGGCACTTCCCGCGACGGTTCGTACCTTCCGGTGACGCTACGTACCCCTACCGTACGAACCGTCACCGAACGGTACGAATCGTCGACCAGAACGTACGAACCGTCGCGAGAACGTACGAACCGTCAACCACAGGCACGCGAACCACCGGCCAGAACACACGAACCGCCAACCAAGGGCATAC
>NZ_PIZD01000061.1:0-13156 GCF_010365615.1 Actinomyces sp. 565 | reverse complement strand
CAGCCGCCACTCCCGGCTCGCCACAGCCGCCACTCCCGGCTCGCCACAACCACCACTCCCAGCACGCCAACCCACCCAGACGCGCACACCGGCCACCACCCGACCAAAGCCGGCCACCACTCCCAGCACACCACATAACCAAGGCCGGCCGCGGTTGCACACCGACGCAGCCGACAGCTCGACAGGCCGCGCGCATACTCCCGCGTAACCAGTAGGCTGCCGTTGTGCAAGCCACTGTGACTCGCCCCGGGCCCTGGGTGCACCGCCATATCACCGCCGGCGGCACCCGCTTCCACGTTGTTTTAGCGGGCCCGGAGATACCGCTTGAAACCGTTCCCCCAGCGAGCCCACCGGCATCCACCGTCGCTTCCTCCGCACCCGCCGGACCACTGGTTCTGCTACTGCATGGCTTCCCCGAGTGCTGGTGGACCTGGCGTCACGTTATCCCGCCCCTCGCAGACGCCGGTCACCGCGTAGCCGCACTTGACCTAAGGGGATTCGGCGGCTCCGACCGCCCGCCGTCGGGCTACGACCTGGTCACCCTCGCCCAGGACGTAGCCGCCGTGGTGCGGGCGCTGGGGCATGACCACGCCGTCGTCGTGGGCACAGGACTCGGCGGCCAGGTGGGCTGGACCCTGGCGAATCTGGAGCCGGAGCTCACTGTGGGTCTGATTCCGATCGGGGCCCCGCACCCAGCGGCCGTGCGGTCGCTACCCATGCGCTCCGTCATGGGCTCGACCGTGCAGCACCTGTTCCTCAAGGCCCCACTCCTGCCGGAGCGCAGACTGCGGACGACGGTCGGCGTGGAACGCCTGCTGGGCTCTTGGTCGGCCCCCGCCACGCGCCCGTTGGTCACCGAGGCCGCCGAGTATTACGCAGCCCTACTGGCGCGCCCCGGCGCGGCGCGGTCGGCCCTTGAGAGCACGCGCCGATCCACCCTCACGCGCGCCGAGGCAGCGGCACTGAATCGACCGACGACGGTCCCGGTGCTATCGGTACAGGGAGAGTTCGACCCGGTTCAGCCCGCCAGGGCGCACGCACGCGACACCCACCACGTGGCCGGCGCGCTGCAGCAGGTGACGATCCATGGCGTGGGGCACTTCCCGCAGGAAGAGGCACCCGAGGCGCTGGTGGACGTACTGCTGCCCTTCCTCACCCAATTGACGGCGCCGCCCCGGCGAGTGGACCCGACGCCGCAGGCCCCGGACAAGCCACGCCTGGCCCTCCGCAGGCCGCGCCGCCCCTCATTCATACGCCGACCCGGGGGCACAGCCCGACGGCGTTCACGGCGCATGCCTCGCAGCGGGGGGCGCGGGCGCGGCAGACCGTCCTCCCGTGCATGATCAGGCGGTGACAACCATCAGTCCAGCGGGACGGCTCCCACAGGGCGGAGAGGTCGCGCTCAACAGCTACCGGGTCGCTTGCCGTCGTCCACCCCAGGCGGCGTGACAGCCGGCCGACATGCGTATCGACGGTGATCGCAGGTATACCAAACGCATTGCCCAGCACCACATTGGCGGTCTTGCGCCCCACGCCGGGCAGCGCCACCAGCGCCTCCCGGTCGGCCGGCACCTCCCCGTGGTGCTCCGCCACCAGGTCGCCGCCCAGCGCGATCAGGCGGGACGCACGCGTGCGCTGCATTCCCAGCGGACGCAGGCGCATCTCCAAGTCCGCCCGGTCGGCACCGGCCAGCGCGGCAGCGTCCGGGTAGCGGGAGAACAACGCCGGGGTGATGGTGTTGACGCGGGCGTCGGTGGTCTGCGCGGACAGGACCGTGGCCACCAGCAGCTGGAAAGGGCTGTCGTGGTCCAGGGTGCAGCCGGCGTCTGGGTACAGGCGGGTGAGCACGTCGTCGACGGCGGCGGCCCGCTGGGCAAGCGCCGCATGGGCTTGCGCAGGGGCCTGGGAAATATCGGTGCCGGAGGTACCGGCTTCCGGCGTCCCCGGCTGCTGAACAGTTTGACCTGGCACACAGTGAGACTACAATGCACGTCGGCGTGCCACAGGTCACAAGCCGTGGCTAGGATATGAGGCATGAGGCCCCGTTCGTCCCCGGGCCCGCCAGACGACACCACAGGAGGACCTTCGTGGAAGACAGCATCATCTCCAGAATTCCGCTCTTCGAGGGCATGACTCCTCAGGAGCGAGAAGAGCTGCGCAACATGATGACGCAGACCACCCTGCGCCGCGGCGAGATCCTCTTCAACGAGGGCGACCCGGGCGATCGCCTGTACATCCTCCTGTCCGGCAAGATCAAGCTCGGTCATGCATCCGCCGACGGACGCGAGAACCTGCTGGCGGTACTCGGCCCCGGCGAGGTAGTCGGTGAGCTGACGCTCTTCGATCCGGGCCCGCGTTCCACCACGGCCACCGCAGTCGCCCCAACCGATCTGCTGGCGCTGGAGCACACCCAGCTGATGAGCTTCATCGAGACGCACCCCACGCTGGCCAAGGACATGCTGCGCGCGCTGGCACAGCGGCTGCGTCGCACCAACACGGCACTGGCAGACCTGGTCTTCTCCGACGTGCCCGGCCGCGTCGCCAAGGCCCTCCTGGATCTCGCGGACCGCTTCGGCTCATCCACGGAGGACGGCGTACACGTTCCGCACGACCTCACTCAGGAGGAGCTCGCCCAACTGGTCGGCGCCTCCCGCGAGACAGTCAACAAGTCGCTGGCCGAGTTCGTCTCGCGCGGTTGGATCCGCCTGGAGGGCCGCGCCGTCACGCTGCTCGACGTCGACCGCCTGCGCCGCCGCGCCCGCTGACACCCTCTCCCACCTGCGGGCGACCTACGCGAGTAGAACGCCGAAACCAGCACTGGTGAAGTGCTGGTTTCGGCGTTCAGGCTGCGCGGATTGCGGCAAGAACCACCAACGATGGGCTGCCGGAGGCGGTTACGGACACAGCGCTCGGATACGAGCCGTGATCCCAGCGGGCCAAGCCTCCCGTACAACCGGGCGGCGCCGTCGCAATGGCGCCCCGCACGGGGCGCTCAGGCCAGCGGCCGCTTGAGGTATGCGACCAGGTTCTCCGAACCGGATGGGCCGGGAACTACCTGCACGAGCTCCCAGCCGTCGGCACCCCACTGGTCAAGAATCTGCTTGGTGGAGTGGACGAGCAGGGGGATAGTTGCGTACTCCCACCGGGTGACGCCCGGGGCACTGCTATTCGCTTCGGTCATGCCCCGAGCCTAGCGGACGTACCCCCGGCGGGCGCCGGCGACGGCGGGTTCACGCAGCAGAGCCTGCGCACACACAATCTGCAGGTCCCGGGCCACCGACCCCGTAAAAGCCCGTATAAGCCCGTATCGACCCCGTAAAAGCCCGTATCAGCCCGTATAAGGCTGCACCGGAGCCGCCGGCTCAGCGCACGCGCGCCAGGATGCGGGGCGCCCGCCGCGCGTGGATCTCCGCAACGAGCTCGTCATCCTCGCGGCGCAGCCATTCACTCCAGTCGGTGACCTCGGGGAACCGCCGCAGTAGCGCGCGGCGCTCACGCTCGGTCAGCCCGCCCCACACGCCGAAGCTGAGCTCGGAGTCCAGCGCCTCCGCCAGGCACTCCATGCGCACCGGGCAGGTGAAGCACAGCGAACGGGCGTCGCGCTGCTCGGCCCCTTTTCCGAAGAGCCGGTCAGGTGGAACACTTGCACATGCCGCGCGTGCCGCCCAGGTCTGGTCGCTCGTCATTTTTCACTCCCTGCCTCCACAGCCGACTACAATGTCAGCCGCATCACACCTAGACGGTATGCCAACCGATGGTCATTTGCCAAATCGGTCTCCCTCCCCGGGCACCACCGGCGCTGCGCCCCCCGCCCCGAGCGTCATCCGACGCCCATCACCCCGAAGCGGCTCAGCCCTGCGGCAGGCCGAAGCCGCGGTGCTCGCCTTCGCTTCTAAGACGTTTTCCAGCCAGATAGCGTCGTGGCCCACTGCAATGAGAGGCCATTTGGCCGTAGTGTGGGCACATGTCGAAGTCATCCTCCCGCGGCAGGTCGCTGTCCTCCCCCGCCCAGGTCGTGGCGATGCTGCTGGTGTTCCTGCTCCTGTCTGGCGCGGGCGGTGTGCTCGCCGCGGGCTTCGCCATGCCGGCGGTCGGGGTTGCCTCCGCGATCACCAAGGCCTCGGCCCAGATGTTCGATGAGCTCCCCGATGACTTCAACATCCTCGAGCCCAGCCAGGTCTCGGTGATCAAGGCCTCCGACGGCAGCCAGATCACGCAGTTCTACGCTGAGAACCGCATCGTCGTCTCCCTGGATGACATCTCCCCGAATATGAGCAACGCCATCGTGGCCGTGGAGGACCAGCGCTTCTACCAGCACAAGGGCGTCGACCCTGCGGGCATCGTCCGCGCCGTCGTCTCCAATGCCAGCGGCGGCTCCCAGGGCGCCTCTACCCTCACCCAGCAGTACGTCCGCAACATCCTCATTGAGGCGGGCCTGCAGAGTGACGACGACGCCGCGATCGCAGCCGCCAAGGCACCGACCGTGGCCCGCAAGCTCCGCGAGATCAAGTACGCCCTCACCGTCGAGCAGAAGTACTCCAAGCAGCAGATCCTCGAGGGCTACCTAAACATCGCCTCATTCGGCCCCTCCACCTACGGCGTGGAGGCTTCCGCACGGCACTACTTCTCCCACTCGGCCAAGGACTTGTCGATCCCCGAGGCCGCGCTGCTGGCAGGCCTGACCAACGCCCCCGGCATGTACGACCCCGTCCAGTACCCGGACAAGGCGAAGAGCCGGATGGACTGGGTGCTGGAGAAGATGTACGAGGAGGAATTCATCACAGCCGAGGAGTACCAGGCCGGGCTGGACACCCAGGTCGCGGACCTGCTGAAGGTTACCGACTCGGTGGGCGGCTGCGGGGCCGCCGGCTCGGCCGCCTACTTCTGCGAGTACGTGGTGGGCGAGATCGAGAACTCCGACATCTTCGGCGCCACCGAGACCGAGCGGCGCCAGCTGCTGCTGCGCGGCGGGCTGGAGATCACCACCACGCTGGACACCGCCAAGCAGGAGGCCGCGGACGCCGCGGTGCAGGCCTACGTGCCCACCGGTGACCCGTCGGACGTCAAGACGGCACTGGTATCGATCGAGCCCGGCACCGGCCGGATCCTGGCCATGTCCCAGAACACCAACTACGGCGACGCCACCGGCTCCGACCCCACCGCCACCCAGATCTCCTACTCGGCGGACTACCTGCATGGCGGCATGGAGTCCAACGGCTTCCAGCCGGGATCTGCCTTCAAGACCTTCGCCCTGGCCCAGTGGTACCAGGAGGGGCGCTCCGGGTACGCAGTCACCAACACCACGCCGCGTACCTTCGGCTCCTACGAGTGGAACATCTCCTGCGACCCTGACCTACACCCCGAGCCCTGGACGCCGAAGAACGCCAACCCGGGCGAGAACGGCCGCCACTCAGTGGTGGACAACACGGCCCTGTCCATCAACGTCGGCTACGCGGAAATGCTGGTGCAGATGGATGTGTGCTCCGTAACCCAGCTGGCGGCCGATATGGGCGTGACCAAGGCCAACGGGGACCCGGTGGACCCCTACCCGTCGGTGGTGCTCGGTGGCACTGAGGCCACCCCGCTGGCCATGGCCAACGCCTACGCGACCTTCGCCGCCCACGGCGTGTACTGCACGCCCATCGCCATCGACTCCATCACCGACGCCGACGGCAACGAGATGAGCACGCCGTCGGCCGGCTGCAAGCAGGTCATATCCGCCACCGCTGCGGACCAGGTGACGATCACCCTTCAGTCAGTGCTGGCCAGCAAGGGCACCGGCACGGCCGCAGCGCTGAGCGGGCGCCCCACGGCCGGGAAGACCGGCACCACCGACGAAATGGACAACGCCTGGTTCATCGGCTACACCCCGCAGCTGGCAACCGCTATCTGGGCCGGGCACTCCGACCGCTACTACGCGATGAACCACCAGTACATCGGCGGGCGCTACTACGCCACCATGTACGGCGCCGACCTGCCCGCGCCCATGTTCAAGATGTACATGGAGGCGGCCCTGGCCAGCGAGCCGGTTGAGGGCTTCAACCAGGTGAGCCTCGGCTCCGGCGCACCGAGCGCATCCAGCGGCAGCTCCGATGATTCCGCGCAGACACGGCAGACCTCGGGCAGCGGCCAGCAGAGTCAGCACCAGAACGGCGGAGACGACTCGCGGGACAACTCGGACGACGAGTCCGACGACGAGGACTGACTGACATATGCGCGCTGCCCGCACCGCCCTGCTAGGCGGTCTGACTGCAGGCGTCGGCCTGCTCGGATATGCCCTGATCGAGGCGCGCATGCCGGTGCTGCGCCGCGTGGACGTGCCCGTACTGGCAGCAGGCGAGCAGCCGCTCAGGATCCTGCACCTGGCAGACCTGCACCTGACCGACCGCACTGAGGCGCGCGTCGACTGGGTGCGGAGCCTGGCGGACACCCACCCCGACGTCGTCGTCAACACCGGCGACAACCTCTCCTTCGCCAGCGGGCTGGAGCCACTGGGGCGCGCCTTGGAGCCCTTCCTGCACCTGCCCGGGGCCTTCGTCATGGGCGATCACGACTACCGCACCACGGTGTTCAAGCTGCCCACCCGCTACCTGCGCCGGGACCCGCGCGCTGGGGATGATCCTGCACAGGAGGCCGCCATTGAGGGGCTCCCCTGGCAGGAAGTGCGCGACCTGCAGGCGGCGGGCGGCTGGGCCGACCTGACTAATGCGCGCGGCACGATCACTGTAGGCGCGCGTCGTATTGAAGCGGTGGGGGTCGACGATCCGCACGTGAACCGGGACGCCTTCCCCGCCCCTGCACCGGCACCCGACGCCGCCGCTGTACGCGACTTCGCCGGTCGGCCACTGCGGCTGGGGCTGGCGCATGCGCCTTACCGGCGCGTGCTGGACGCGATGACGGCCGACGGGGTCGGGCTTACCTTCGCCGGTCACACGCACGGCGGCCAGTTGTGCCTGCCCTGGTACGGGGCCCTGGTGACGAACTGCGACCTCGACCGGGGCCGTGCGTCGGGCCTGTCCCCCTGGCCGGGAGCGCGCCCCGGAGCCAGCGGCGGTGACCGCATGTTCCTGCATGTTTCCGCCGGACTGGGCACGAGCCCGTACACCCCGGTACGTGTGGCTTGCCGCCCGGAGGCGACCCTGCTCACGCTGCGCCCGGCGGCCTGAACCCGCTGCGAGGAGAGCCGCGAGACGTGCACTTCCACGCCCGTTAAGTACAACAGGTGACCGACCCCTCAGGCACACGATTTCCCACACCGGCGGAACGACGGATATAGTTTTCCCGCACACGGGGTGTGGCGCAGTTTGGTAGCGCGCTTCGTTCGGGACGAAGAGGTCGTGGGTTCAAATCCCGCCACCCCGACGATAAGAAGGTCTCATGAGCTTGCTCATGAGACCTTCGCAGAGGAGGGAGTAAGAGGCCGCCGGGCCGAATACCCCGACGACGAGGACGCCCGCGAGCTCGCTCGTGAGGCGTCTGAGGCTGCATCGGCTCCGCAGCCCTTCAACAAGCACCTAACCGGCGTGGTAGAGCACTAACCGGCGTAGCACCCGACCCGAGCCGCCACACCCTCAAGCACGAAGAGTGCCTGGAATCCGCGGCGGGCGTACGTGCGGCGCTCAGCCAGGCGCATGTATTACCCTTATCGAGGCGTCGGGCCGCGACGGGCCCCGGGCTCCAACACAAGCCGCCACGAGCGGCCATCGCGCCGACTGGCGCTCTCCGGCCCGACGTCCTTCAAGGTCATCGGCGCCTGTTTCTCCACCGGCACCGATGCGACAGGGGCGTCAGCGGCCCTCAGACAACATCGGACGCTGCTTCTCAATCGCGACGGCGCGAATCTTGCCACGCGGCCTACGCGCCATGTGCACCACCATAATCTCCCCGGTCTTGAGCCACGGATCCTGATCCGGGACCGACCTTAGGAGCTTGCCGGGGGCATAGTCGGAAATGGCCTCCATGACCGTGGGCAGCACCGGGCGGTGGGTACACACAGCGACCGGAACATCGCGACGCCGCAGTACCTTGGAGACCACCTTGCGCGCCGCCTTCGGCTTGAGGGCATGCGCAGCCTCCGTCAGCGCAGGCTCGGCAGCCAGGTCAGCACCCGCCGCCTGCGCGTACGGCGCGACCGTGTCATAGCAGCGCCGCCATGGGCTGGTGATCACCTGGGCGACACCGTACGCGGCAAGCACCGGCACAAGCGCACGTGCACGCACCTCACCCTGATCCTTAGTCAGCGGACGAGTGGCCTCATCGGCCTCGGCGTCCCGCTCCTTGGGGCGATTCCACACCGAACGCTTGACGGCACGAGCATGCCGCACCAGCACAAAGGTCCACGTATCCAGCTTGCCGTCCTCCCACAGGTCCACCAGGGAGCCCAGTAGATCTCGGTCGGCCGAATGGGTGAGCAGTGCGCGGGCCTTCTTCGAGCGGACCCACTCGACGCCGTCGATCTCCGCCGCGTCGGCTGGTGTCACCGGCGTACGCGCGCGCAGCGCTGGGGAGTCATCCGCAAGCTCGCGGGCAGCCCAGTACCGGACCTCCTTGCGGGAGCCGTCGGGCAGCCGGTAGCGGACCGTGTCCAGCGGCTGCCCCAGGGCAGCCTGAAGACCAGTCTCTTCCGCGACCTCACGCACCGCGCAGGTGCGCACCGACTCCCCCGGCTCCACCTTGCCCTTGGGAAAGGACCAGTCGTTGTAGCTGGGGCGGTGCACCAGCAGTACCTCCAGATGCCCGTTCTCCTCGCGCCAGACGAGCGCACCCGCAGCACGGACAGTCATCTTCCCGTTGGACTTGTCTGCCATCTCAGCCGTCCCGCCCGTCAGTGGGCGCCCCGCAGCCGCGAGCGCGCCCAGGTCATCAGCGTCGTCTGGATGTCCTCGAGCCGGTTGCCCTCGGCGTCATGGGTATGGCGAGTCCAGGTGCCGTCCGGCTCCAGCCACCAGGAGGAGACGTCGTCGCTGGCCGCGTGGGTGACCAACCATTCCAGCTGACCGATCATGACGGGATCGGTGATCCGCACGAGCGCCTCCACCCGCCGGTCGAGGTTACGGTGCATCAGGTCCGCCGAGCCGATGAACAGGTCAGTGTCACCGTCATTGCAGAAGGCGTAGATGCGGGAGTGCTCCAGGTAGCGGCCCAGGATCGAGCGAACCCGGATGTTGTCACTCAGCCCGGGCACGCCGGCCCGCAGGCCGCAGATGCCGCGCACCACGATGTCGACGGCGACTCCGGCACGGCTGGCCCGGTACAGGGCGTCAATGCAGGCCTCATCAATGATTGAGTTGACCTTGATGCGGATCCAGGCGGGCTTGCCGGCCCGCTTGTTGGCGATCTCCCGGTCAATGCGCTCAATAAGCCCGTCGCGCACGGTACGGGGAGCCACCAGCAGGCGGCGGAAGCGGGCGCGGGGGGCGTAGCCGGACAGCTGGTTGAACAGCGTGGTCAGGTCCTGGGCAACATCCCGGTCGCAGGTAAGCAGGCCCAGGTCCTCGTACCCGCGAGCGGTCTTGGGGTGGTAGTTCCCGGTACCGACGTGGCAGTAGCGGCGCAGCCCGTCGGACTCCTGGCGCACCACCAGCAGCAGCTTGCAGTGGGTCTTGAGCCCCACCATGCCATAGACGACGTGCACCCCGGCGCGCTCAAGCTTGCGGGCCCAGGAGATGTTGTTCTCCTCGTCAAAACGGGCCTTGATCTCCACGATCGCCACCACCTGCTTGCCAGCCTCGGCGGCCTCAATCAGGGCGTCGACGATCGGAGAGTCCCCACTGGTGCGGTACAGGGTCTGCTTGATCGCCAGAACCTTGGGGTCGGCTGCCGCCTGGGAGATGAACTCCTGCACTGAGGTGGAGAAGGAGTCGTAAGGGTGGTGCAGCAGCACGTCGTGCTCGCGCATGGCGGCGAAGATATCCCCGGGAGTGCTGGACTCCTGGGGGGCCAGGCCGGCCGCTGTGACCGGCACGAAGCGCGGATACTTCAGCTCTGGGATATCCAGGTCGTGCAGCTGGTTGAGGCTGGTCAGGTCCAGCGGCGCCGGCAGCTCGAAGACGTCGTCATCATGCAGGTTCAGGGCACGCACCAGGTAGCGGCGCACGAAGGGACTGATGGTGTCCTCCACCTCCAGGCGCACGCTCGCACCGAAGCGGCGGCGCTCGAGCTCCTTCTCCATGGCCTTCAGGAGGTTCTCGGCGTCGTCCTCCTCCACCTCGAGGTTCTCGTTGCGGGTCACCCGGAACAGGTGGTGCTCAAGGATGTCCATCCCCGGGAAGAGGTGATCCAGGTGCTGGGCGATGACAATCTCGATGGGTATGAAGGCCGTGCCCGCCTGCTTGTTCTTGGGGTCGAGCTCCCGCCCGGGCACGGTGATCAGGCGGGGCAGCGACTGCGGCACCTTGACGCGGGCGAAGTGCTCCTTGCCGGAGCGCGGGTTGCGCAGCAGCACCGCCAGGTTCAGCGACAGGCCGGAGATGTAGGGGAAGGGGTGGGAGGGATCCACCGCCAGTGGCGTAAGCACCGGGAAGATCTGGTGGCGGAAGTAGCGGGTTATCTTCTCCGCCTGCTCCGGGCTCAGCTGGTCCCAGTCGAGGATCTCAATGTTGTGCTCCGCGAGCTTGGGGCGGATGTCCTCCTGGAAAAGGGCCGCCTGCCGGGCCGTGAGCTCCTTAGCACGCTCGGTGATGGCCGCAACCACTTGGTGGGCATCCAGGCCGGAGGCACGCACCGGCGTGATGCCGGCCTTGATGCGGCGCATCAGCCCGGCCACCCGCACCATGTAGAACTCGTCAAGGTTGGAGGAGAAGATCGCCGCGAACCAGGCGCGCTCCAGCAGTTGCAGCTCCTGGTCCTCGGCCTGTTCCAGTACCCGCTGGTTGAAGTCCAGCCACGTCAGTTCCCGGTCGGCGAAGCGATCGGTGAACGAATCCAGGGGTGGCAGCTCTGACTCCGGGTCGGCCTCTGTGCCCGCCGCTGAGTCGGCCGACGCAACGCCGGGAGAGCCGGAATCGCCGTCCGCGGCGAGTGGGGCGACGGCGGTCGGCTCCGGGCCGGGCTCGCCCTCGGCGTCGTCGGAGTCCAGGAAACCCGTCTGGTCGTTGGCGCCGGGGGGTGAGACCTGCGCGACGCCACCCGACGCGGAGCGCGCATCCCCGACGTCGGAAACCTGCTCGTCGAAGTCCTCGTCCTCGTACTGGGGCCCGGCATCGTCGGCGAAGTCGCGCGGATCGGCGGACTCGATGACGTGGTCCTCAATGATCTCCTGGTCGCTGAGCCCGGCGCCGGAGCCGTCGGCGGATGCGGCCGAGGGACTCGTCGGGGCGCTGCCCTCTCCTGAAAGCATCGACGCAGGCCCCGGTGCGGCGGCGTGCCGCGCCTGCGCGCGGGCCCATCCGCCGAGGAAGGAGGCCAGAGGCGCTGAGGTCGTGGAGGGGGTCGCATCGGGGTCTGGCGTCGTCATAGGTGAATCGTCCCACGTCCCGCCTCGGATCGGGCAGTGAACCGCGCCAATGAACCATGGGACACCGACCCCTGGCGCTGGGGCGCTGGCCCGCGCCCACCGCGCGCGGGCCCCGGGGAGGACCCGATCCTGTCGCGCACCGTGGCTGGCCCGCGCCCACCGCGCGCGGGCCCCGGAGCCCGGCTGCGGCTCATCCGACCGGCGCCACGCGCCAAGTCAGTCCAGGAGGCCGACGCCGGCGCGCCGCGCCGCCTCCGTCAGTTCTTCAGCGGTGGCGAGCAGGGCCGAGTCCCGGCGAGTAACCGGGTGGGCGAGCTCGTCGGCGTCGTCGTCGATCCAGGTGGAATCGCTGCCTGCGGCAAGCGCCCGCAAGAAGTCGGCGGTTCCGGACAGCACGGGGACCAGCCCGGGTACGGAGTCTTCGGCGCGACCTGCGAGTACGGCGTCGATCGCGGCTCGCACCTGCTCCGCGGAGGGAACGCGCCGGGCGTCTTCCAGGGCCGCGTCGAGCCGGAGCCGTGCGGCGGCCGCCTCGGGCTCGTTTGCGATGGCAGCCAGGTCCACGACGGTGACGTAACGCCGTTCGACCAGCTCCGGGTCGCGCCGAATCCACTCCCGCACGAGGAACAGACGCCAGAGCGTGCCCGGCAGGGTGGTGGCGGGCGAGTCCGCCCAGAGCTCGGCGACCGCGTCCACTCCGTGGGAGGCGACGGCCGTGACAACGCCGCTGCGAGTGATCCGCTCCACGGAGGCGTCTGTTTCCGGGGCGTCTTCCGGGAAGCCGCCGATCAGGGCCTGCGCGGCACGGTGAGCAAGCTCAGAGGCGACGGCGGTGTCCGTGCCGCCCTCGATGTTCTCGGCGGCCTCGGGGTCGAGCCGGGCGGGGCGATGGAACTGGCGGGCCATAGGACCTCCTAGCGAATCCGGATGAGTTCCGGGCGGTTCCCGGGTGGCGGCAGGACGCGCAGACTGTATGCGTTAGTGGTGCCGGACTTGGCAGCGCAGTCGGCGGGCGCCGCAGCGCCTGTCCCATTGTTGCGCAAGGAGCAGCGGTGTGCAGTGTGAGCCTGGAACTCCTAGGTGGCGCCCGCCAGGCGCAGCGGGCGCACCGGGAGGCAGCAGCGGGCGACCCAGACGGGCCCGGGTGCGCTTAGGCCGTCATCCGCTATGCTGGCGACGCCGACGGCGTATGGGCTCTGCTCCCGGCCGAAGGCGCGCCCCTCTAGCTCAGTTGGTCAGAGCTGCGGACTTTTAATCCGAAGGTCGTGGGTTCGAGCCCCACGGGGGGCACCTCACGACGGGCCGGCACATACTGGGTCGGCACATACCGTGCCGACTGCCGACAATCCTCACTCAGCTAAGGCGCGCTCGGGTATGCACATGCTCGGGCGACCGATATGAGAGCCGCAGGCGCGGGTGACGGTGAGGATGTCGACCCTGAGGTCGAGGGACTAAGCGGCGGTGGGCACTCTGGCCTAGCCGACGATTCGTACGTTCTGGTCGCGGTTCGCGTGCCTGTGGTTGACGGTTCGTACGTTCTCGCGACGGTTCGTACGTTCTGGTCGACGATTCGTACCTGGTGGTGACGGTTCGTACGGTAGGGGTACGTAGCGTCACCGAAAAGTACTGTGATGTCTCATGACTTCTGGGACTGTTGGATCTCATGACATCTGGGAGTGTCAGAAGTCGTGAGATTCTGGG
>NZ_PIZD01000060.1:24266-35512 GCF_010365615.1 Actinomyces sp. 565 | reverse complement strand
GATGCGGGCGCTGGACGGCGACCGGCTCGCGGCGTGGGCGCGCGAACAGGCACCGCCGGGTGCCGGCACCGAGTCCGACGGCTCGCTGCGGCTGCGGGTGCCCGACGACGTCGCGGCCGCGCGGCTCCTGCGCGACGCCGTCGCGGCCGGCGTGGAGGTCGTGTCCTTCGCACCGGCGGCGGGCGAGCTGGAACAGGCATATCTCGCACTGGAGGAGGAGCGCGCATGAGTCGGCGGGGAGTACACACCGTGGCGGTGCTGGAGCTGAAGCAACGGGTGCGGGCCACGCGCTGGTCGATGATGCTGCTGGTGTGGGCGGTGGTGCTGACGGTGCTGTTCGTAGGCATGCTGTGGCTGGCCGCCTCCGTGGGTGCCGATTACGAGGAGTTCGCACCGCTGCTGTATGACGTGGTGCTGTGCTTCGTGCTCGGGATCGGGCTGATCGTGGCGCCGACGCTGTCGGCCACCTCCGTCAACGGGGACCGCACCGATGCGACCCTGGCGCTGTTGCAGGCGACGGCGCTGCGTTCCTGGGAGATCGCCGTCGGCAAGCTCCTGGCGGCGTGGTTGGCGGCCATGGCCTTCCTGGCGGTAGCACTGCCCTTCCTACTGGTGCTGACGCTGATGGGTGGGGCGACCTGGATGGCGCTGCTGGGGCACCTGTTGCTACTGGTGGTGACGCTGGGCTCGGTGTGCGGGATCGGCCTGGGGTTCTCCGCGGCCACGGCCCGCCCCTCCGCCTCCGCGGTGCTGACCTACCTGGTGGTGGCGGCCCTGGTGATCGGGACGCCGCTGACCATGGTCATCGGGCTTTCCGGCGCGCGGCAGCAGCAGGAGATGATCGAGTACTCCATCGACTACGACGCCTCCACCGACGACCAGCTCGTGTGTGAGGCAGAGCCCCACACCTACCACAACACGGTCACCCACACCGAGTGGGTCTGGTGGCTGCTCGTGCCCAACCCGTTCGTGGCCCTGGGGGATGTTTCCGCGCGCGCCCCGCTGGAGCAGCCCTCACGTGAGTACAGCTCCGAGAACATACTGGAGGGACTCGGCCAGGAGGTGGACTGGATGCGAGACCCGCAGCCCTCACGAGTCATCGACAATCCCTGCGCCGAGCCGGCCGACGACACCGACTCCACCGCCGGGGCCTCGAACTACGACTATTTCCGCGACCACTACTCGGTGGGCCACGTGCCGTTCTGGCCGGCCAGCGCCCTACTGCTGTTGGCACTGGGCGCCATTGGTGTCGCGGCCGCAGCCAAGCGGCTGCGCACCCCGGCGGGGCCGCTCCCCCGCGGCATCCGCCTGGCGTGACCCGTCAGGCGGAGCGATCTGCTCCACCGCTTACGGCACCTGCATGCTCCTGGTGGCACGGGCACGGGCGGCCGCTCGCGTCGACCCCGCCCGCAAAACACGACCTTGGGGTACGTTCCACGACCCCGGGGTGGTCGTGATTTATACCCCAAGGTCGTGCAGTGTCACCAAGGTCGTGTTTTGCGCGGCGATGGCGCAAGCCGTATACACGGTCATTCCGCGCTGCCGTCGGAGGAAGCGGCAGCTCACTCCGAGAAGTCGTCCTGGCGGACCTCTCGCTCACCGAGGTCCTCAGACAGAGTGACCCGCACCGCCGACTGCACCGCAATCGCCGGGCAATCGCCGTCGGCCATCTCCGGCAGAACCCCGTGGCTGAGATTGATGGTGACGTCCTGCGGGGTCTCCAGCAACTCCACCGACACGCCCTCACATGTGGGCGAGCCGCCGGTAAAGCTGACCTCGACAGTAGTTGAGTCGATCAACTTCCACGATTCCCACCGGAGCCGGGACGGTGATACCAGATCATCGCGGGGCGTCAACAGCGTCGGCTCGGCGCCCTCAGCAATGGAAGGCGCAGGCGCCGCCGTCGAGTCCATGGGCCCGGCTGACAGCTTCACTCCGCCTGAGGACTGGGCTCCCGTAGGCGCCGTCCCCATGGTGGAGGATGACGGAGCTGAACGTGAGCACGCCGTCAGAACCGGCACCGAAATGGCGGCGGCGCTCGCGACAATGGCCATTCTGATACCGTTACGTCGTCCAATGGCAGGCATGGTGCTCCTCCCGCGGGCTCAACTTCCTCGACCTTGAGCCGTTGATAGTGACCCCAGCGTACCCTGCGATTCACGATCACGGGCGCCTTGGCCCAGCGCGCCCGGACTGCGCCGCCAGGTCCGCATTGCCTCAATCCGTTAGAAAGGACCCCCGGTACCCGCACCAAGCTGGAAAACGCGGGAATCATACGGCGCCGCGAACGAATAACGCGGCGGCACCCTTCGCTGGCTACCGCGCAGAAGATTCAATCCTGCACCCCGCGCCCCGCAACTCACCCACGCCCCCCGCAACTCACCCATCCGCGTCAACACGCCGCCGCCCCTCGAAGGCGCGCCCGAGGGTGACCTCATCGGCGTACTCCAGGTCGCTGCCCACCGGCAGGCCGGAGGCGAGCCGCGATACGGGCACGGCCATGGTGCGCAGCATGCGCGTCAGGTAGGCGGCGGTCGCCTCACCGACCACGTCAGGGTCGGTGGCGATGATGACCTCCTCCACGGCTCCGTCCCCCACCCGGGTGAACAGCTCACGAATACGCAGGTCGTCCGGGCCAACCCCGTTGATCGGGTCGATGGCGCCGCCGAGCACGTGGTACAGGCCCCGGTACTCGCGAGTCCGCTCAATGGCGACGACGTCCTTGGGCTCCTCCACCACGCAGATGACGCTGCGATCACGGCGCGGATCGCGGCATACGGTGCACTGCTCGGACTCGGCAACGTTTCCGCAGGTGACGCAGAACCGCACCCGGGACTTCACAGCGCGCAGCGCCTCCACCAGGCGCTCAACGGTGTCAGTGTCCGCCGACAGGATGTGGAAGGCGAGCCGCTGGGCGGACTTGGGGCCGATACCGGGCAGCTCGCCGAACTGGTCAACAAGGTCCTGAAGCGCACCCTCATACGCAGCGGGCAAAGTCAGTGTCCTTCCTGGGTAACCGTGATCTCCTCCAGGACGGTTGCGCCCAGGAGACGTTTGACGACTTCCAGCCCGACGACGCCGGCCTCCTCGGCGTCCTCATCATCCTCACTGGGAAGGTCGTCTTCAAGAACAGGACGCGCAGGCGCTTGCGGAGCGCTGTCATTGCGGTGCTCCCGGGCACCGCCCCGGGCTGCGGCCCGAGCGGCCGCCTGCGCCGCAGCCAGCCGCGCAGATCCGACGCGCGGGCCGCCGTCCGCAGGTCCCTCAGGATCGCCGGGCTCCTCCGGCACCGGTACGCCGTCGGAGAAGGTCTGCTCCGGCCCGTCCCAGGCAACCGGTGCCAGCCGGTGCGGCCGGGAGTCCGCCGGGATCGCCGACGGCGGCTGGTCACCGAAACCCGAATCGTCCTGATGCGCCGGCGCCGAGTCCAGAGGCCGCTCGGCGGCGCCGGGCGATTCCGTCTTCGGAGGTGAATCCGGTGACGGCTCGGGAATCTCCGGCAGGGGGCGCAAGCGGTGGACGGTGGCTAGTGGGGCCGCATCGGGATCGTCATCCCGGCCTGCCGTCGGCGCGGGGCCGGACGCCGCGTTAGCCGCCTCAGGGCTGGTCTCCGCTTCTGCCGCGATACCGGACGCATCGGGTTCAGGCGCCCACTCCTGTGCCCGGGCGGAGGGGCCTGTTGGGACGCTGATCGGTGCGGGCGCCACCACTGCCCGGGCATCCAGCGCGGCGTCCGCGGGGGATGCGTCACTGGGAGGGGTGGCGCCGCCATTCGCAGGTCCCGCCGACGGCGCATGCGGTTCCAGAGGTCCTGCAGTGGGTACCAAAGGCTCGTCCGATAAAGGCGCGGCCTGCGGCGCGGAAGCCAGCGAGTCTGGCTCGCCGGCCAGCTCACTGCCAGGCCCGCCGGCCGGCTCGCCGGCAAAGTCACTGCCTGGCCCGCCCGCCAACTCACTGCCTGGCTCGTCGGCCGGAATCTGGCCCGAACCGGTCGGTTCCGGGCTCGGGGCGCTCTCGGCGGCGGTGATCGCCTGACCGCGCGCACCGCCCCTACTACCGGGAACAGCGACCTCTCCCCAACCGTCGTCGCCGACGGGTGCAGCCGGGCCTGCTGCCGCCGCGGGCCCGCCCGCAGCGCCCACACCACGCGGGGAGCCATCCGCGGAATGTCTATCGCCGTCAGTGGCGGCCCGTGCCGGGTTGGCGCCGGACCCACCGGCAGGGGCATGGGCGGACGCCCCCGAGCCACCGGCGTTCCCGCCCTGCCCCGGTCGACCGCCGTACCCGCGGCGGAGCCCAGCCGGGCCACCACCTCCCCGGGGGCCGTCCGCACCACCGGGACCGCCCTGGGGACCGGCCAGCACGGCGTGTACCTCCAGCTCCAGGCCCAGTGCCTGGCGGATCGCCTGTGCGAGCACCGGTCCGTGGCCTCCGTTCTCGAAGGCGTTGACCAGGCCCTGCCCCGTGAAGATGACCTGGAAGACGCCGCCGCTAATACCACCGGGCTGAGAGTTGGGCCCCACCAGTGCCCAAGTGGCCCGGCGCGAGCGCTTGGCGGCGTCGAGCACCTCCTCCCAGCGGGAGCGGATCATCTCGGCGTCGGCGGCGCCCCCTGCGGGGGCTGATCCCCCCTGTTCCGGGGCGCTAGGCGGGGAATCCTGAGCAGGGGGTCGCGTCGCCATGCTCCCCGGGGCGGCGTCGTGTCCGGGGCGGGCGGGGCGGTCCGGCTCAGGCGCGCCCGTCGGTGCGCCGCCGACCGCCTGGGGCGCAGCGGCTCCGCCTGCCACGCCGGCACCCGCCCGTAACTGGTCAGAGGCCGCAGCGTCATGGTCGCGCGCTGGTGCGGGGGCTGCCGGGGCCGCGGACTGCGGGGCTGGCGCCGCAGACTCCGCGGGCAGCAGCAGGCGGGCCATGAGCAGTTCCAGCTGCAGCCGGGGGGAGGTGGCACCCACCATCTGGTCCAGGGCCTTGGCGGTGGCGTCCGCAGCCCGGGACAGGCCGGCCGCGCCAATGGTGCGGGCCTGGCCCTCCATGCGGGAAAGCTCGTCGGCGGGCAGAGATCCGAGGGCGGGCCCGGCCTCACTGCCCGCCAGGGCGATCACCAGCAGGTCCCGCAGTCGCTGCAGCAGATCCTCGACGAAGCGCCGCGGATCGTGCCCGGAGGTGACCACCCGATCCACCACCCGGAACACGCCCGCGCCGTCGGCCGCTGCTACCGCGTCCACGCAGGAGTCCAGCAGGGTGGTGTCCGTGTAGCCGAGCAGCGCGACGGCGCGCTGGTAGTCGACCTCGCCGTCGACGGCGCCGCCGATCAGCTGGTCCATGACCGACAGGGTGTCGCGCACGCTGCCGCCGCCGGCGCGCACCACCAGCGGGAACACGCCCGGCCCGACACCGATCCCCTCCGCCTGGCACAGGCGCCCCAGGTAGTCCTCCAGGATGTCCGGCGGCACGAGCCGGAAGGGGTAGTGGTGGGTGCGGGAGCGGATTGTGCCGATCACCTTGTCCGGCTCGGTGGTGGCGAAGATGAACTTCACGTGCTCGGGCGGCTCCTCGACCAGCTTGAGCAGGGCGTTGAAGCCCTGCGGGGTGACCATGTGGGCCTCGTCGAGGATGAAGATCTTGTAGCGGTCCCGCGCCGGGGCGAAGGAGGCGCGCTCACGCAGGTCGCGCGCGTCGTCGACGCCGTTGTGGCTGGCGGCGTCGATCTCGACGACGTCGAGCGACCCCGGCCCGCCGGTGGCCAGGTCCCGGCAGGAGGGACACTGCCCGCAGGGGGTGTCCGTGGGGAACTGCTCGCAGTTCAGGCAGCGCGCCAGGATGCGGGCGGAGGTGGTTTTGCCGCAGCCGCGCGGGCCAGAGAAGAGGTAGGCGTGGGTGACGCGGTCGGCGCCCAGGGCCGCCATGAGCGGAGCAGTCACGTGCTCCTGCCCGATGACGTCCTGGAAGGTGTCGGGCCGGTAGCGGCGGTAGAGGGCGGTGGTCACGGTCCGACTCTAAACGGGTGCACCGACACGATGCGACGCCTGGCGCATTGCCAATCGCTTAACCACTGGGGAAGGCATCTCGCTCCCGCCCGGCGGTGAAGCCCCTGGGGGCGTTACTCGGTGCCGAGCTGCGCGGTGAGCTCGTTGCAGAAGGCGGCGGCCTCGTCGACGGTGATGAAGGTGGAGTATGCCGTGACAACTAACGCGCCGTCGGCGGTCTGCAGGTAGCAGAGGGGATGGTCGCTCCCACTGGAGGTGCCGCACAGGCCGGTGCCGCCGGGCACCGTGTCGTTCAGGTTCTCGATCGCGCCCGCATAATCCATGCCCACTATGAACTCGACGCCGATGGCGTTGAAGGCGCCGGCATCTTCATCGAGCTTGTACTCCTCCGCGTCTCCGAGGCTCCCGGTGTGGGTGAAGTCGCCCACCTCCTCGGGCAAGTCCCGGTTGTACATGGCGGAGATCATCGCGCCCTCGGGCGCCGGGGTCGCCGCGCCCGCGGAGTCGGCATCGGCGCCGGCATCGGCCTGCGCAGAATCCGGGGCGTCAGTATCCGCCTCCTCGCCGACGTCCTCGGTTTCAGCGGCCAGCGGCTCCGTCTCCTCGGCGGCTTCGACCGTCTCGGTGACCACCGCATCGGCCGCTGCGTCCGATGACCGGGCGGAGGAGTCGGAGGATCCGCAGGCGGCCAAGGTCACCGCAAGGCTCCCGGCCAAGAGCAGGGAGGCCATACGTCCAATATTGCGTTTCGAGTTCTGTTTAATAGCCATGCCGTAACTGTAGGCCATCCCACAGCGGACTTCCATGGGCAGTACGACCCGCGCGTCACCCGGCGGGGCACACGCCAACGCGTCGGCACAGGCGGATGACGGCGAGGGACCGCGCGCACTGAGGCACAAGAGCAGGCGCACAGGAGAGACGCACATGAGCGGACGTAAAGGACCCCTCGTGCACCCGCCAGAGCCCGCTTACCCTTGCTACCTTCCGGTCCTGGGGGATTCACTGGATGACGCCGCACGAGGGGCCGGGCCTGAGACTACCTGATGATGCCCGGAGGCGGTCAAGTCACCGCCCGGGCCGGTACCACCCACTCCGCAGGTACCACTCGTGACCGATGCCACCACTCCGGGTTGGCGCTAAGGGCACTCGGTCCGATATATTCGCTTCTCGCTACGCGCGGTGAGCAGCCGCGTGCGGCACCTGGAGGATTCGCCTAGTGGCCTATGGCGCACGCTTGGAAAGCGTGTTGGGTGCAAGCCCTCGGGGGTTCGAATCCCCCATCCTCCGCCACCACTTTTCCCCGGAATCACAACGATTCCGGGGATTCTCTTTTCCTCCTGTCAACATCTGCCCACCACCGACGTGACGAGAACCACCACACAGGCGCATGAAAAAGGGCCGCCCCACACCCAACCGTGTGTGGGGCGGCCATCTGCATGTGGCGGCACGCCGCCCGCGGGGACGACGACCACCAGACCCGCTCCGTGGAGGCCCGCATAGACCGGCAAGTAGCGTGCAGGCTCATCACCCCAGGCGCCTACCGGGCAGCCGAGGCCCTGGTGGAGCCACACCTGGGGGCACTCGCCGTCGAACTCGACGTCCCAAGCTGGATCAACCTTGCCTATAGGGAGACGCTGCGTCGTCACAAGATCGTTGCCTGAGGCTGCCTCAAAACCGCGCAGACGAGCTAAACGCAGCGCAAGATAAGAGACGCCATCACTACCTAACCCTCAAGGAAGAGGCAAACATGAAGCCCTCCGGCTGAGGGATCGCACTGCGCGTCCTCGGCGTCCTGTCCGCGCTCCTCGCAGGCCTCTGGGTCATCGGGATCATCGGCGCCATGGCCACCGCCGACTATAGCGCCGGAGACGCCGTAATCGGCTCCCTGATCCTCGTGATCCCACCAATCGTGGTCGCGGTGCTCCTGTTCCTCGGAGCCCGACGAGCGGACAGAAGGGCCGCCGAGCGCGCAGTCCGACAAGCCACTCAACTCGCCGCAGCCCGGCCGACGCCACCGCAACCGGCCCTGCTTCAGCCCCAGCCCCTGTTGCCACAGCCTCTCCCACAACAGCCCCAACCCCCACCGCCGCAACCGACACCACCGCGACCGATTCTGCTGCAGCCACACCCCCACGACGAATCTCAGAAGGCCAAGGCAGCCGAGGATAAAGCCGCGAAGCGATGTCGGATGGAAGCCGAGCGGCAGGCAGCCGAGGAAGAGCAGGAGGCAAAGCGCGCTGAGCGGAAAGCTGCCAGGGCTGCGCGCAGAAAAGAACGCGAAGAGAAACGAGCTGCTGCCGCGGCAGCCGCCCGCGAGCGCGAGCGGGCCGAGCAGGAGCGCAAGGACCGGGAGGGCTACAGCACTGCAAGAGGCGATTGGGTGCCGCCGAAGCCGCTGGGGACGCTCGTGGACCCATGGGCTCCAGGCCAATCGTTGGAGGTTGTGGGGGAGCAGTACCGACAGCGGGCATTCGTGCGCCTACTGGGTCGCAAGCCGGGGTTCGACCAGTACGGCGGCGCCGAAGTCTACGGGGAGGGGATTCTCGTCCCAGATCCGAATAATCCCTACGGTGGGGATGGCGCGGTGGCCGTGTACTTCGGTGGGGAGCACGTCGGATACCTCGCCCAAGAGGACGCCGACAGATACTTTCCGACGTTGGAGAGCATGCATGACAACGGGGTACTCGTGCGGGTTCGGGCGAGGATCTGGGCGAGCCGCCCCTCCGCCGGCGGCGACGTCAACGCCCGCGTGACGCTCGTAGTGCCCGAGCCATCAGGCATGTATCCCTCCAATGACTTCCCCAACGTGCCGTATGCCGTAATCCCGACGGGCAGACGCATCCAAGTGACCAAGGAGGATGAGCACATGGACGTCCTGGCCGGGTATGTGCTCCGCGGCGTCAACGTAGACAACCATGTTGCGGCGTCCCTGCGGTCCATTAACGAGATCCGGCCTCGGTCGTCATACGAATGCGTGCAGGTCGAGATCGACGGGCAGCGCGTCGGAGTACTGACCAAGGGACAATCGGACAAGCTCCTGCCCCTGGTAAGGCACATTGAGCAGCGCGGCTACGTGCCGATCGTAAGGGCCGTGGTCAAGGGCACCAAGCTCAAGGCTGACGTCGTGCTCAACACCGCCGATGCGGAAACCATCGACGAGGACTGGCTCGACGACCTGGGCGAAGCGGTCACCGACGCGAACATTGACAAGATGCCCGCCACCACGCCCCGCCCGGACTTCGACTGGGACGACTAACCCGGCAGCCGCGAAACACGGCTGAGGGGCCACGCCAGATCTGACGTGGCCCCCTCAGTGTTCGTTGGGTCTGGTGGACTCATTACTGCGAACGTCGAACACTCAGACGGGCCGCGATCCACGACGACACAAAGTCAAGCTCCACATCGCCCTTGACCACAGCTAGAACCAGAGCCTCCGCTTCGGCGTCGTCGGCGCGGATGCTGTACCCGGAGCGTGCCAGGAAGTACACCAGGCACATCCAGGCCGTGCGCTTATTACCGTCGGTGAAGGCATGGGCCTGATTGATCGCGTCCAGAAGCGCGGCGGCGCGCCCGGCTAGCGTTGGGAACAGTACCTCCCCGCCGAACGTATGGAACGGGCGCCCGCAAGCGCTGCGGAGCTTGTCATCACCGATGATCGCGTATCTCGAACCGAATTCGCGCTCGTGGTAACAGAGAGCGAACCGATAGATAGCGTCCGCGGGATCTTCACTCTCGATGTCCTCGCTCACGAGGCCAGACGTTCAAGTAGTCCGGCCCAGCGTTTCTCCTCTGCTTCCATGAAGCCAGCTGGGAGATCGTCCCACCGCGCCTCGTCAGTGACCGTAGCGGTGGTAGTTGCGTTCCCGGGCTTGGAGAAGAACCGCAGCATGGACTCATGCGTGATCTCCGTCCGGCTGGACTCCTCTGGTGCGAGGTCACCACGTGCCTCAACCCAAGGATCGGACTCGTGAGTTAGCTTCATGAGGTCTACGGGGCGATTCTCGTGGTTGTTGGTGACGATGGCTCCGATCAGATGCTTCTGAGCCTCGGTCAAGACGCTCGTGTCAGCGCAGTCAATATCGCTGGTCTCGTACCTGTCGACAAAGTACACAGCCGGGTAGACGGGGCCGTACTGCCAGGCCTGGGGAGTCTCGGGGAAGAGGGGGTTCCCCGTCTGGGCCAGGTAGGAGCCCTGGATGAGGTACAGCAGCTTCTGGAGCTTCATCCGATCAGCACCGGAGTCCTGCGAGCGAATGTACTTGCATACGGCGAGGAGTACAGGAGACGCGGGGGGGTAGGACCTGGTAGGACGAACGATCGACTTTGTCATGGTGCTTCACCTCATCTCTCAACGCGATGCTGAGCGCCGAGACATTCAACGTCATCGTATGGAGGACCAGCAAGACCTGGCGAGTTTTGTGGCGTACTCCTCGCAAACTCAAGCTTACCAGCTCACATCGGAGCCAGAACAGAAGTTCAGCGCCGACGTAGGCAGGATGACCTACTGGGCGAGGGCGAGCATGGTTGGCATAGCGTCGGCGACGGCGCGGCGGCGATCATCCACGAGGCGGCTGTGTGGCGTAGGTCGTGGATGCGTGGGCGCACGTCGAGGGCCTGCCCCTTGGGCAGTGGCTTGACGCCGTCGAGGAGGCTGGTGGGCCGGCGGCGGCTGACGGGGTCCTGGGCGGGGCGGCCGGAGGCGAGGCGGGTCACGGGCGCCCAGACGTGCTGGAAGAACACGTTGTGGCGTACCGGGGTGCCGGACGGGGTGGTGAACAGCAGGTCGGTACGCGAGCGGCCCCGGGCCGTGGCGGTCAGGCGGTAAGGCAGCCTTCACCGGCGGAGCCTGCGCCCGGCCCTGCGGGCCTCACCACCGAGCACGCCCAGCTCCCAAATCGGCCTGCGAGCAACACACCGTGCCCTGTCACAGATTGCACCACTTTCACCGCCGAAGCCCCATACCCCAAGGCCATAGCCCGCATGAGCGCTTGCATCGACGAGCCCGCGCCAACTCACCATGGCTGAAAGTGGTGCAATCCGTGACACCTGCGCGCCCGCATCGCGCAGTCAGCACAGGTTCCTAGCCATTTCACAGCGCTGCGGCGGGCCTCCTCCCAGGTGCGGCGGGTTACATGGTTACTGCCGCCGGACGGAACGGGTCACGAGGGAATGGGGAGCCCGGTGACTGGCCCGAGTCCGAGACGGGGCGGGTATATGGGAGCCCGCACCGCGTCGCTCCGGCGAAGGAGGACCGCCCCT
>NZ_PIZD01000060.1:0-23959 GCF_010365615.1 Actinomyces sp. 565 | reverse complement strand
TGGCCTGCGGGCCGTGCATGCTTGCCGGCCCGCAGGCCACCGGCTCGTCTCAGGTCACCCAGGCCTACAAACCCCTTCCCAGTCGGCATTTGACTCCGCCGCCGAGCGCTCGTCCCGGGCTTTCCCCATCCTTTCCGGCCCTAGTCCGGTCCTGACCGCTGCAGTGCCGGGACTCCCGCCGCCTGCGACCGGCCCCCGGGAGATGAGTCACGCCAGTCGTACTGTCCTCGCCGCGCGCGTATGTGTCAGCCTAGAGCCATGCGTTACTCCTTCGCTACACTCGCCGTCCCTGCCGCAATACTGCTCACCCTGGGAGTATCTGCCTGCCAAGGCAGCGCTCCCTCCGGCGCCGCCACACCCACAACGGCGCCATCCGCAACCGCAGTTTCCAGCACAACGGCGGCGCTCCCCGAGGAGGCGCTCACCACCCCTACCGCCCGCACCGTCTCCGCCATGGATATCAAGGTTGGCGACTGCCTGATCTACGGAGACAACTCAACTCCCGCCACCTCAGCGGCGACCGCAGGAGCATCCGGCGCGCCCGGCCCCGCCACTCCCCAGGCGACCGACTCCACTGACACGGCGCCAGGCGGCGGCACCGGGGGGACCGTCGCCAGCGCCAGCCTGGTTGACTGTGCCGCCCCCCACCTGTACGAGGTTTTTGCCGAGGGCGCCATCTCCGCCGACGCCTTTCCCAGTGACGAGCTGATGGAGCAATACATCTCAGACATCTGCTACGACGCCTTCCAGACCTACGTCGGCACCAGCTACGACGACGCCTACTCCCAAGGCCGTTACGCGATCACCTCGCTGCGCCCCACGCAGACCACCTGGGAGCAGGGCGACCGCACCGTGTCCTGCATTCTCACCTCCGTTGACGGCAGCGAGTTAACCGGCTCCGCCCGCGGCGCCGGCAACTGATCGGCAGCTGAGCCACACCAGTGGTCCGCGCCGAGCCGGCCAGGAGGCCCCGGGCGGCGTGCCGGCTACGGCCGACCCGCGCGGGCACCGACGCGCTCCGGCGCGGCCACATCCGGTGAAGTGGGCGTACCGTCCGGCGCGGGCCCGAGGTCCGCGATCAGGTCCCGGGTGGTGCGGCCATCTCCCGAGGTGTTGTCAATGCCCGTCAGTGGCCGCTCCCGGTGGTCAGCCGCGGCGCCCGGCTGCGGGCACTGCGCCCGACCGGAACCAACGCCAAGGACGCTTCCCCCGCCCGACGCCGCAGCCGACTCATCCGCTTCCTGTGACCGCTCGCTCCAAGCGCCCACAGCCCGCGCTTCCTCGGCGCGCATCGCCGCATCCTGACGCATCATGAAGGCGGTGGAGATCATCAGCTTGATGCGGTTGAGCTGGTTGACCTCGCTGGCACCCGGGTCATAGTCGATGCCAACGATGTTAGCCTGCGGGTAGCGGCGGCGAATCTCCCGGAACATGCCCTTGCCGACCACGTGGTTGGGCAGGCAGGCGAAGGGCTGGCAGCACACGATATTGGGCGTGCCGTGCTCGATCAGCTCGACCATCTCCGCGGTCAACAGCCAACCCTCGCCGGCCTGGTTGCCGAGGCTGAGGATCTCGCTGGCCTTCTCGGCCATTTCCGCGATCGGGGACTCGACGTCGAACTTGCCGCCGGCGGCGGCCAGGGCGGCGCGGGCCGGGGCCTGCACCTGCTCGATGAACCAGACGGCAGCCTTCTTCTGGTAGACGGTGTTGGTCCCGATGCCGTAGGTGTCGGCCTTCCACTGGGCGGTGGTCATGCCGTTGAGGAAGAAGCCCAGCAGCCCGGGGACCACGGCCTCGCAGCCCTCGGCCTCGATGACGTCGACCACGTGGTTGTTGGCGTCCGGCTGGAACTTGACCAGGATCTCCCCCACCACGCCGACGCGCGGTTTGCGGGGCACGTCCGCCAGTTCCAGTGCGTCGAACTCGCGCACCATCTCCCGCAGCAGGCGGCGGTAGCCGATGCGCCCGCCCCAGGTGGCCGAGCGGCCCTTGTGCTCGAAGAACTCGCAGGTGATGGCGTTCCAGCGCTCGTACAGCGCCTGCGCGGAGCCGGGCACCGCCTCGTAGGGCCGCACCCGCAGCAGGCAGGTACTCAGGGTGTCGCCGATGACGACCCCCTGCAGCGCCTTGAAGGCCATGGTGGGGGTGAGCTTGAAGCCGGGGTTCTCCTCGATGCCCTGCAGGGAGACGGCCAGCACCGGAATCTGCGGGTAGCCGGCCTCGCGCAGGCCCTTGCGGAGCATGGCGGCGTAGTTGGTGGCGCGGCACATGCCGCCGGTCTGGGAGATGGCGACCACGCACTTGTCGGGATCGTGGGAGCCGTCCTCGAAGGCGCCGATGAGCTGGCCGATCACCATGATCGCGGGGAAGCAGGCGTCGTTGTTGACGTAGCGCAGCCCCACCTCGAGGTCGGCCTTGCTGGCGGACTCCAGCAGCTCGACCTTGTAGCCCAGGCGCCGCATGAGCGGCACCAGCGGCCGGAAGTGGATCGGGCTCATCTGCGGCATGAGGATGGTGTGCGTCTGGCGCATCTCCTCGGTGAACATCGGGGTGGTGGCGGCCGGCAGGCTCCGCTCGCTGCGGGCCACGCGCCCGGCGAGCGTGTGGTCGCCGTCGTCGGCGGGCGCCGGGTTCTCGCGCAGGGCGGCGCCGTCCTCCTTGCCGACGGCGATGGCGGGCGCGGTGGTGTCGACCTCGACCGGCTGGTCGTCCAGGTCCAGCGCCTGCTCGTCGACGACGGCGTCCGCCGCCTCCTCCCCGACCTCCGCGCCGGCCTCCCGCCGCCGACGGCGCGCCTGGCTGGCGGCGGCGAGCGAGCGCAGGCGGATGGTGGCGGCACCGAGGTTGGAGACCTCGTCGATCTTGAGGGTGGTGTACACCCCGCCCGCGGACTCCAGGATCTCCTGCACCTGGTCGGTGGTGACGGCGTCGACGCCGCAGCCGAAGGAGTTCAGCTGCACCAGTTCCAGGTCGTCGGCCTGGGTGACCAGTTCGGCGGCCCGGTACAGGCGCGAGTGGTAGGCCCACTGGTCGCGCACGCGCAGCTTCGGGGAGACGTTGGCGACGGCGACCGACGCCGTGGGCGCCGGCAGCCCCTCCGCGGTCACGTCGGACCAGTCGGCAGGCGCCTGCGGGTCCTCCTTGTCACGCCCCAGGCCACGGCGGATGGAGGCGACGGCGCGGGACAGCGCACCGCCCGCGACCGCGTGCTCGACGCCGTCGGCAGCGCCGCGCGAGGAGCCGTCGGGGGCAGGCTCAGGCTCGGGCAGGATCGAGTCCTCGGACAGCACCGCCATGCCCAGGGTGTTGATGACGTCGGGGACGCCGTGGTTGATCTCGGGGTCGATGTGGTAGGGGCGGCCAGCCAGCACGATGCCCTTGCGACCGTTCTCGCGCATCCACTCCAGGGTGCGGCGGCCCTCGGCGCGCACGTCGGCCTTGAAGGCGGCGTCCTCGGCAAAGCCCGCGGCGACGGCCTTGCGGGCCTCGGGGAGGGTCACGTCCCAGTCGGCGAATACCTCCACCAGGCGCTCGGCGAGCTTGGCCGGATCAGCCAGGTTCAGGAAGGGCGCGAGCATGCGCACGCCGTCGGCCCGCTCCCCCTCGGCAGCGGCAGCGCCGTCGGCATTCGAACCCTCGCGAATGGCCTCGACGTTGTTGCGGATGACCTCAGGGTAGGTGGCCACGATCGGGCAGTTGTAGTGGTCGTCGGCGCCGTCGACGAGCCCGCGCTCGTAGAAGACGCAGGGGAACCAGATGGTCCCCACGCCCTTGTCGATCAGTGACTGGACGTGGCCGTGGGCGAGCTTGGCCGGGTAGCACACGTTCTCGGAGGGGATGGAGTCCATGCCCTTCTCGAACAGCTCGTGGTTGGAGCGGCCCGACAGCATTACGCGGAAGCCCAGCTGGGTGAGGATCGTGAACCACAGCGGGTAGTTCTCGTACATGCCCAGCACCCGGGGCACGCCGATCTCGCCGCGGGTGTCCTGCCCCTGGCGCAGGCGCCGGTAGGCGAAGGTGCGCCGGTACTTGTAGTCGTACAGGTTGGGCATGTCGGACTTGGTCTTGCGGCGCTCCTGGGTGGCGCCGCGCTCGCAGCGGTTGCCGGACACGTGCCGCTGACCGTCGTTGAAGGTGGTGATGGTCAGCTTGCAGTGGTTCTGGCACAGCTTGCACACCGTGGTCTCGGAGGTGAAGCCGAAGCGGGACAGCTCGGCCAGACTCATGAGCGTGCCGGGGACGCCGTCGTAGGTCTCGTGCGCCGTCAGGGCTGCGCCGAAGCAGCCCATGAGGCCGGCGATGTCCGGGCGGACCACCTCGCGGCCGGTGAGCAGCTCGAAGGCGCGCAGCACGGCGTCGTTGAGGAAGGTGCCGCCCTGCACGCTGATGCGCTCGCCCAGTTGGGAGGCGTCGCGCAGCTTGATGACCTTGTACAGGGCGTTGCGCACCACCGAGTAGGACAGCCCGGCGCTGATGTCGCCGGGGGTGGCGTTCTCCTTCTGGGCCTGCTTGACCGAGGAGTTCATGAACACGGTGCAGCGGCTGCCCAGGTCCACCGGACTGTCCGCAGTGAGTGCCGAGGCGGAGAACTCCTGGATGGACTGGCCCATGGACTGGGCGAAGGTCTGCAGGAAGGAGCCGCAGCCGGCGGAGCAGGCCTCGTTGACGGAGATGGAGTCGATGGCGCCGCCGCGGATGCGCAGGTACTTCATGTCCTGGCCGCCGATGTCGATGACACTGGTGACGCCGGGGTTCAGGTGGGCGGCGGCCCGGTAGTGGGCCATGGTCTCCACGAGCCCCTCGTCAATGCGCAGCGCGGCCTTGACAATGCCCTCGCCGTAGCCGGTGACGCAGGAGCGCACGATGCGCACGTGCTCGGGCATCTCCAGGTGGATGCGGCGCAGGATCTCGACGGCGGCGGTGACGGGATCGCCCTCGTTGCCCGCGTAGTGCTCCCAGACGATGCGGTCCTGGGAGTCGATGACGACGGCCTTGATGGTGGTGGAGCCGGCGTCGATACCCAGGAAGCAGTCCTCGTAGCGGGTGGGGGCAATGGTGTGTGCGGCTTCCTCGGCGGAGTCCGTGCCGCCGGGCGTGTTGGCACCGGCGCAGACATCGTCGACCTCGGTGGCGGGCGGGGCGGGCCAGCCGACCCGCTCCACCGTGGCCCGGGCGTGGCGGGCGCGGAAGGCGGCCAGCTCGGCGTTGTCGGCGAACAGGGGGCGCATGCGACTGGCGCCCGCGCCGGCGGCGCGGCGGGAGGCGAGGCGGTCGGCGATCTCGGTCAGCGACGTCGGCTCCCCCTCCGCCAGGAGGGCGGCGCCGACGGCGACGTAGAGCTGGGCGTCGTCGGGGCAGGTGAAGGAGTCGACCTGGTCGGCCAGGGTGCGTTCGAAGGCCCGGCGCAGCTCGGGCAGGAAGTGCAGCGGACCGCCCAGGAACATGACGTTGCCGCGGATGGGGCGGCCGCAGGCCAGGCCGGCAATGGTCTGGGTGACCACGGCCTGCAGCACGGAGGCGGCCAGGTCCTCGCTCGCGGCGCCCTGGTTGATCAGCGGCTGCAGGTCCGACTTGGCGAACACGCCGCAGCGCGAGGCGATCGGGTAGAGGGTCTGGTACTTGGCGGCCAGCTCGTTCAGGCCGGAGGCGTCCGTGTGCAGCAGTTGCGCCATCTGGTCGATGAAGGCGCCGGTGCCGCCCGCGCAGGTGCCGTTCATGCGCTGCTCGGGGGTGGGGTGCAGGTAGGTGATCTTGGCGTCCTCGCCGCCGAGTTCGATGATGACGTCGGCCTCGGGGTTCTTGGCCTGCACGGTGCGGGTCTCGGCAATGACCTCCTGCACGAAGGACAGCCCCATCAGGTTGGCCAGGTTGAGCCCGGCGCTGCCGGTGACGGCGCCGCGCACGCGCGCGCCCGGGAGGGCGGCGTCGACCTCGGCCAGCAGGCGGGAGACCTCGCCGCGCACGTCGGCGTTGTGGCGGCGGTACTCGGCGAAGACCGGCTCGGGGAAGGGCTCGCCCGCGACCGGCTCGGGCATGAGCACGAGCTTTACGGTGGTGGAGCCGACGTCCAGTCCCATGCGCAGGGTGGCAGCGTGGTTGGAGGCATCGGCGCCGGGGGTCGTTGCCGCGGACGGGGCCCCGGCTGCGGTGACCATGCCGGTGGCGCGCCGGGTGGGGAAGGCGGGCATGCCCAGCGGAATGGCCATCAGGGACGGGGCGGTGCCCGGCTTGGGAGGCTGAGGCATGTCCGCTGGGGCGGGCGCGGCGTCTGGGGCGGGCACGGCGTCCGGGGCGGGCACGGAACCGGTCCCAGACGGCCCGGGCGCGCGGCGCAAGCCTGCCGACGCGGTCGCGGTGCGGGAGCGAGCGTCGGCGTAGTCGCGGTCATCGTTCTGGAACATGCATTCACCTCTCGACCCAATGGGCGATGTCGCCTGTCGTGGCGGAGTCGTGGCCCGCAGTCGCATAGAACCGTAATCACGCACGCCGCCCCACTTCAACGGCGTTGAAATAACTCCGACCCAGGTCTTTAGTCCCAGCCGGTTTTCCCTGGAAGCGCCGCATTACGGCCCTCCAGGCACCTCCCAGGCCCTGAACGCCGTTGAATACTGCGCCGACGCAATTACCTAATTCAGGGAGAATCAGGGAGCGCTGAGTGACCGCAGACGGATACCTCCGCGATCGCTGGGCACTACCCAACCGGGAGCCAGCCCGATCAACTAGCCTCTAGGCATGAACGACGTGGCCACAACCCCCGGGGCCAGTTCCCAGAATCGTTCGCGGCGCCTTAACCCGGGCGTCCCCACCCCCGCTTCGGATGGCACCGCCGGCACCCCCGCCGGTATTGCCGCCGCATCCGACACTGGGCGTCGTCGGGGTCCGCGTTCCAGCGGCACGGGCACGCAGTCCACGCGCGAGGCGATCCTCGCCGCCGCCCGCGCCTCCTTCCTGGCCAAGGGATTCGCCAAGACCACCATCCGCGGGGTCGCTCGGGACGCCGGCGTGGATCCGGCGCTCGTGTCCTATTACTTCGGCACCAAGGGCGACCTGTTCGGCGCCTCCATGAATCTGCGCATCCGCGCCAGCGAGGAGATCGCCAGGGTGGTCTCCGGGGACATCCGCACCGCCGGGCCGCGTCTGGTGCGACTGGCGATGACCGCCTGGGACGACTCCTCCGGCGGGGCGACCTTCCGCGCCCTGCTGCGCTGGGTGGCCACCGACGACGGCGCTCCCGAGGCGGTGCAGACCTACGCCACCGAGCAGATAGCGGTGCCCGTGATGCAGGCCCTAGAGCAGGCTGGGGTACTGGGACCCGACGCCCGCGAGCGCGCCACGCTGGCCGGCAGTCAGCTAGTGGGACTGGCCATGATCCGTTACACCTACCGGGTTGAGCCGATCGCCAGCGCCTCCGTGGATCACCTGGTGGAGGTGGTGGGGCCGACCATTCAGCACTATCTGACCGGTCCGCTGCTGCGGCGGCAGGCAACGGAGAACCACTGATCCGCCTCCCGCGCCCGCCGTCGCCGGGATACGCCCGTACGCGCCGGCCCTAAAGGCCTGGAGGAGCGTCCGGAGGGCCGCCGCGCTGCCCGTAACGGCTGGCGCAACCGCCTGCGGCACACCTCCGGGCAGGCGTTTGCGGGGCAGGCCGTCCGAATACCGTTACCTATCCCGGTGTGTCACACGTTCCCGTTAGCATGGGGGCGTGATCTTCAAGGCCGTCGGCGACTGCGCCCCCTACCCCGCACACGGGGTCACGGCGCAGCGCGACTGGGCGGCCATCGCCCCCCGGCAGATCCGGCTCGACCAGTTGGTTACTACGCGCGCCCAGCTGGATCTGCGCGGCCTGCTTGACGACGATTCCACTTTCTACGGCGACCTGTTCGCCCACGTGATCGCCTGGAACGGGGAGCTCTACCTGGAGACCGGGCTGCACCGGGCCCTGCGTGCCGCACTCCAGGGGCGCACCTCCATCCACGCGCGGGTGCTGGAGCTGACCAACGACGGCCACCCCCTGCCCGCCCCACCACCGCCCACGGAGTAGACGGCGGCGCGAGCAGACGGCAGGTGGTGAAAAGTGTCCGGATCCGGCACAAACGTCGTCCGGGCGTCTCGCGGCGAGCTGCAAAACGGCGCGATTCCAACGTTTTGAATAACCGCGATGGGCGCTGTCGAGTTGTTAATGCCGTTTCTGGACAGTTTGCCGACTGGCGCCCCGCGTCACCCCTGCCGACGGGCCCGCTTGGCGTAGGCCGGGCCCTCGAGCTCGGTGCCCGCGGGCGCCGACGCCGGTGAGGCCTCCTCCAGGTTCGTGCCCCGGGCCCGGGAGATGGCGCGCATGGCGTGGTAGACGACGATTGCGGCCAGCGAGCCCAGGGCGATGCCGGCGAAGGTCATGTCGCCCCAGCTGAAGGTGTAGTCGGCGATGGCGATAACCATGGCAACGGCCGCCGTGTTGAGGTTGACCGGGTCGGAGAAGTCCACGCGGTTCTGCACCCAGATGCGCACCCCGAGCATGCCGATCATCCCGTACAGGACCGTGGCCGCCCCGCCCAGGACGCCGGCCGGGATGGTGGCGATGATGACACCGAACTTCGGCAACAGAGACAGCCCCAGGGCGGTGGCGGCGGCGATCACGTAAGCGGCCGTGGAGTACACGCGTGTGGCCGCCATGACGCCGATGTTCTCCGCGTAGGTGGTTGTGCCCGAGCCGCCGCCCGCGCCCGCGAGCATGGTGGACAGCCCGTCCGCGAACAGCGCGCGGCCGGTGACGTCATCGAGGTTCTCCCCCGTCATGGCGGACACCGACTTCACGTGCCCGATGTTCTCCGCAACCAGCACCAGCACCACCGGAATGAAGAGCCCCAGGAGGCTGAGGTCAAAGGTGGGGGCGCGGAACTCCGGCAGGCCTAGCCAACCGGTCTGGGAGACCTGGGAGAAGTCCACCTCGCCGCGCACGCAGGCGGTGGCGTAACCGATCAGCACGCCGATGAGGATCGACAACCGCCCGATAATTCCCTTGAACAATACCGTGATCACCAGGATCGACACGATCGTCACCAGGGCGGTCACCGGGGCGGTCTTGACGTTGTTCCAGGCGCTCGGCGCAAGGTTGAAGCCGATCAGGGAGACGATCGCACCGGTGACAATGGGTGGCATGAGCCGGTCGATCCAGCCGGTGCCGGCCACGTGGACGATTACGCCGATAAGCGCCAGCAGCGCACCGACCGAGATGATCCCGCCCTGCGCGAGCGAGGCCCGAGCCTCGTCCAGCGGCACGCCCGCGTCCGCCGCATACCCGGTGACCGCCCCGATGGGCGCGATCAGGGCGAAGGAGGAGCCGAGGTAGCTGGGCAGGCGGCCGGACGTGACCAGGATGAACAGCAGCGTGCCCAAGCCCGTGAAGAACAGGGTAGTGGACGGGTCGAAACCCGTCAGCAGTGGCACCAGGAAGGTCGCGCCGAACATGGCGACGACGTGCTGCACGCCGATGCCGACGGTGCGGGGCCAGCTCAGGCGCTCCGCGGGAGTGACGACCTCGCCGGGGGCGATCGAGCGCCCATCCCCGTGGAGGGTCCAGCCGCGAAAACGGCGCTTATCGGTGGAGGTCTGGTCCGAGGGCACGTGGGCTCCTGTCGCGTGAGGGGACGGGAACCGGCGTGCTGGAAGAGCTCCCCGCACGCCGGAGCAGCGGGGCCCGACGTAGCCCCGCCGGGGTACCAGTGTAGGAGCCGTGCGATGGCCGCGCCGCCACGACCAGTCGGCCACCAGGTCCAACTGGAGGAGCCCCGAATGCCCGGTGCTCTCCTGCGTGCGCGCTCGCCGTAAGGCCGGGGCAGGTGCAGCCCCGCGTCACGCCCCAAACCGGAAAGCCATTAACGTTCGTCTTGCTAGTCGAAGAGCGCGTGCTCATTCCGGGGATCGCCAGGGCCCTGCCCCGCACAGCAAGCTCGAAACGAGCCCGCGTAGTATGCGTGGCAGGTTTGAACACCGCGCATAAGCACGCATGGAGTAGCCCAAAATAAGCAACCGGGAATCTAGATGGGCGGGCGCATGTAAGACCGGATCCGGCGTTTAAGTCCGTCACATACGTTCACAACATGTGTTTCACATGATTAGCATAGGAACGCCACCTTTACTAAGAGCTGGTCCGAGGCGGCAACGGCCGTCCCCTCCCTAACGAACGGAAGCAGCTTATGTCCCTCAGCACTCTTGCCTACATCGCAATCGACCTGGTCGCCCTCATCCTGCTGGTCGGGGTCCTGTACACGCGGCGGCACGCCCGCAAGGACCTGCTGGCGGCCTATGTAGGCGTGAACGTCGGCGTCCTGGCGGTCACGCTGCTGCTGTCTACGGCATCCGTAGGCGCGGGCCTGGGACTGGGCCTGTTCGGCGTGCTGTCAATTATCCGCCTGCGCTCCACCGAGCTGTCCCAGCACGAGGTCGCCTACTTCTTCGCCGCGCTGGCCCTGGGGCTCCTGGGCGGGATCACCGCCGCCCCACTGGCGATGACGGCGCTGCTGATGGGGCTCGTAGTCGCCTCACTGTGGCTCGCCGACCACCCGGCACTCATGCGCCGCAGCCGTCACCAGATCATCATGCTGGACCGGGCCATCACCGATGAGGACACCCTCATCGCCCACCTGGAGCAGCTCCTGGATGCGCAGGTGCGCACGGTGGAGGTTCAGCGCCTCGATCTGGTCAACGACACCACCCTCGTTGACGTGCGCTTCCGCATCCCCAAGTCGGGCCACACCAGGGCGGCTGCCGGAGCACCAGGCCGGCCTGCTACGAGCGCCCCGGCACCCGCCGCGGCGGCCGCCTCACCCGCACCCCGGCCGACGCCGGCCCCCTCCCAGCCCCGTCACAGCGCCGACGCCGCAGCCACCGCCCCGGCCGAGGCCTCCAGCTACCGCTTCCCGCCCACAGTCTCATCCGCGGTCCCGCCGGCTGCTCCGCCGGCGATCCACTGACTGCCAAACGGCGACCCACGCAGCTACAGCCTCAAGCGATCGGAGTACACCATCATGACCCAGCACCTGCGCACCTCTCATCTGCCGGCAATCACCCTGGATGAGCTCAACGCCGCCGCCGGACTGCTCACCCGCATTGACCGCAAGTACCTCCTCCCGCTGGCTGCGGCCCAAGATGTCGTCAACTCCCTGAGCGGGCAGGCACGCGTGCTGCGGATTGACGGCCTGCGCAACTTCGCCTATGCCTCCACCTACTTCGACACCCCCGAACTGGACTCATACCTGCTTGCGGCCCGCAAGCGTCGTCGCCGCTTCAAGGTGCGCACCCGCTCCTACCTGGATTCCGGTCTGTGCTTCCTGGAGGTCAAGACCCGCGGGCCGCGCGGCGCCACGGTGAAGAAGCGCATGCCCTGCGACCTCGACGACGCCGACCGCATTACCGCGGACGGGCGCCGCTTCGTGGCCGAGTGCCTGTCCCTCGCCGGCACCTGCTCGCCGGCGCGTGCCGCCGCCGTCGCCGAGGACCTGGTGCCGGTGCTGAGGACCTCCTACGAGCGCTCCACCCTCAACCTGCCCGCAGCCGGCGCCCGGCTCACTGTTGATACCGGCCTGCTCTGGACCGCCGTCGGCCCCCAGGACTCCGACGGCCTGGGCGAGGCGACGGCGTCGGTCGGGGACCTGGCGATCGTTGAGACCAAGAACCCGGCCACGCCGTCGCCGGCAGACCGGTTGCTGTGGGCACAGGGGCACCGCCCAGCGCAGATCTCCAAGTACGCGACCGGCATGGCGCTGCTGCACCCGCAACTGCCGTCCAATAAGTGGCACCGAGTACTCGGCCGCGAGCTCGCCGACCAACGCCATGCGGGCCCCGGCAGCCTGGCATCCGCCGCCTGAGCCAGCAAGTCAGCAACCGCCCCGGCTCGGGGCATCCGGCTCAGCCCGGAATTCACCCGCAGCGGTGCAAGACCGCCGCGCCCGGGAGCTGAGGCAATTCCTCGGCACCCCGCAGTCACAAGGAAATCGGCTCCGTGCACCCTTTTTAGCGCCGTAGCCGGGAAGCCGCACCCGCACACACTTTCAACTACCACCGCCAGTCACTTCACAGCAATACGAGGACATCACACATGAATTTCTCAGCCAAAAACCCGCTCAGCAGCATGACGGGCAACGGTACCGTCCCCGCCCGGCGCATTCACACCCGGCTCTTGCTCCCGCTCGCCGCGGTCGCGCTGGCCGCGGGCTGCTCCGTCGGCAGCACCTCCAGCGCCGCATCATCCGGGACGGGTATCGAGGCCGACACCTCCTCCAGCACTTCCGGCACGGCCTGGACCACCATCACCAGCGAGGTGGCACAGGCCTCTACGGGGGCCAGCGCCGCCGAGATCCTGGCGGCCAACGCCGATACCTCCGCGGCCACCGCGGCCGTGACCGCGGACGACGACGCCGGTACGTACGACGCCGCCTCCGCCACCACGATCACCCTGTCCGGCGACTCGGCGAGCGTCGACGGCGACGGGGCCGGCGGGGTGAGCGTCGACGGCGACGGGGCCGGCGGGGTGAGCGTCGACGGCGGCACCATCACCATCGGCGCCGCCGGCACCTACGTCCTGTCCGGCGAGCTCACGGACGGCCAGGTGGTCGTGAACGCCGACGACGCCGAGGTGCGGCTGGTACTCGACGGCGCCTCCATCACCAACGCCGACGGGCCGGCCATCGACATCCAGGACGCGGGCAGCGCCGTCGTCGTACTGGCCGAGGGGTCCGAGAACACGCTCACCGACGGGCAGACCTACACCGACACCTCTGCGGACGCCCCCACGGCGGCCCTGTTCTCCTCCGACACCGTGGTGATCACCGGCACCGGTGCGCTGACCGTCACTGGCAACCACAATGACGCCATCTCCTCCAAGAACGGCCTGATAATCCAGGGCGCGCCCACGCTCACGGCGGACGCCGTCGACGACGGCATCCGCGGCAAGGACTACCTGGTGGTCTCCGGCGGCACCATCACCATCACCGCGGGCGGGGACGGGCTGAAGTCCACCGAGGACGACGACGAGACCATGGGCTTCATCGCCCTGGGCGCCGCCGACATCACCATCACCTCCGGTGACGACGGCCTGTCCGCGACCACCGACGTCACCGTGGATGGCACCACGTTGAATGTGACCGCGGGTGGCGGGCAGGCCAATGCCACCCAGGAGGAGGGCTTCGGCGGGGCACCCGGCCAGCCGGGCGGGGCCGCGACCGGCTCGGGCAGCGCCGTCGGCACGGAGGACGCCACGGACACTGAGGACGAGTCCAACGACGACGAGTCCACCAAGCCCAAGGGCGTCAACGCGGGCGTTAGCTACACGCAGGAGGAGGGCACCGTCACCCTGGACGCGGCCGACGAGGGCCTCCAGGGGGCATTCATCAACATCTCGGGCGGGTCGCTGACCATCACCGCGGGTGACGACGGTATCAACGCCACCAACGGTGACTACGTGATCGAGGGGTATGAAAACGTCGACTCCGAGTCCGACGACGGCGCGGTGCTGACGATCTCCGGCGGGCAGGTGCAGGTGTCCTTCACGTACTCCGACGGCATCGACTCCAACGGGTCCGCATATGTGACCGGGGGGCAGGTCGTCGTCTCCGGCCAGGCGGGCGCCATGGACGGGGCGGTTGATGTCAACGGAGAGAGCCAGCTGATCGGCGTCACCGGTTCCCCGAGCGTGTCCGCGGGTGACACCATTACCGTCACCGGCGCGGACGGCACCTCCTGGGAGATGACCAGTGTCTTCACCTCGCAGTACCTCACCGTACTGGGCCTGACCGAGGGCGAGGAGTACACGGTGGCCACCACCTCGGGCGGTTCCGCCACCGGCACCGCCGCAGCCCTAAGCTCCGGCATGGGTGGCGGCATGGGCGGTCAAGGCGGCATGGGCGGCCAGGCGCCGTCCGGCGAGGTTGGCGGCCAGGGCGATCCCGGCGCCCCCTCGGGCAACACCAATGGCGGCTTGGGTGGCGGTCCCGGCCAGGCTCCGGCCAACGGAACCCAGTCCACCGAGTCCTGAGGCGGGCCTGCGCACGGCGGCCTGAGACGCCGGTAGCCGTGCGCAGGCCAATCTGGCTCTTCGCGTGTGAGGGTGTGGCGGCTCGCGTGTTGCAGAGTCCGGCACGGTGAACCGGCAGGCTCACCGTGCCGGACTTGGCTGTCGACAACCCCGGCGTCTGGAAGCGGGTCCATCTGCAACGCCGCTTCGGGGTTAACAACGCCGGTTAACCGTCTGCTGAAGGGCGCCGAGGTATACAGCAGGCCGTTAAGTAGCGTTGTTAACGTCCAACCGGCGCAGTAGACACCTCGCCCCACCACCGCACCCGTAAAACGCTAGGAGCCGGGAAACGGACATAGCAGACGAGTTCGGGACCACCAGTGGCGGCGGCATAAGCTCCGGGCATGACCACCGTTGAGGCACCCGCCGTCGCGCCGCTCGCCCGCCACCTGGCCGGGCCGCTGGATGACCATGCCGCGCCGGTACTCGTCCTGTCCCACGGCATCACCGACTCGGCGGCCTGCTGGATCGAGGCGATCGACCGCTGGTCCGCCTTCGGCTACCGGATCGTCGCCCTGGACGCCCGCGGCCATGGTGACTCCCCGCGCTGGGAAGAGCCGGACCTGGCAAACCAGACGACGACCGGCGAGCGCCTGGCCACCGACCTGGTGGACGTGCTGGAGGACCTGCGCGCCCACGGCCTGCGCGGCGAGGGACCACTGCGAGCGCCACTCGCCGTCGTCGGGCACTCCATGGGCGGGGTGACCAGCCTGGATGTGGCCGCGCACCGGCCCGACCTGGTGGACGCCGTCGTCGCCGAGGATCCGGCCTTCGTCACCCCGGTCTGGCGCCATCTACTGGCCATTAACGCCTACCGCCAGGTGCGGGAGATGCGACAGATCGCCGCCGACCCGCAGGCGCGCTTCGAGCTGGAGATGCGTAACAACCCCACCTGGTCGCGGCGGGAGACCCGCGCCAGCGTCGAGGCCGCATGCGGCGTCGACCTGGCCTTCATCGCCCAGGGCTGCGTCTCGCCGCCGACCCCCTGGGAGGAGGTCATCGACTCCCTGGCGGTGCCGACGCTGATCGTCACCGGCACCGAGCGGGTGGTGCTGCGCGGCGACAACCTCACCAACATCACCCGCCGCGCCAACGCGTCTATCGAGACGGTCGTGATCGAGGGCGCTCCCCACTGTGTGCGCCGCACCTTCCCCGACCGCTTCCACGCCATCACCGACCCCTGGCTCGCCCGGCGCCTGGACACCGGTCCGCGTCAGTCAGTGGAGCGCACCAGCCACCAGGCGGCGTAGGGCGGCACCGGCACCTGGCCGTCGCCCGCACCCTCCAGGCTGGTGGACCCGGAGGGCACCGTGTCGGTGAGCACGTCCACCGCTCCGAGCACCCCGTACTCGGCCAGCCGCGCCGCGGGCACGGAGCGCCAGTCCGGGGTCACGTTGTACACGCCCACGAAGCTGCCGCGCGGGTGGTCGCGGAAGGTGACCAGCACGCCGTCGTCGTCGACGGGGGCGACGATGGTGCGCACATCCGCGCTCAACTGCGGCAGTGAGGCCCGCACCTTGCCCATGTGGGCCAAGTCGGTAAAGACGCGGCCCGGCACCGTGGAGCGGTCGTGGCGCTCGGCGACGGCGGCCTCGCTCAGCCGCGGGCGGCCCGCCCAGCGGGAGTCGGACTCGTGGCCCGGCTCGGTGTCCCAGTTGGGGTCGTTGAACTGCGCCAGCTCATCGCCGCTCCACAGCACGGGGATACCGCCCCAGCCGTAAATGATGGCGTAGGCCAAGCGCATGGCGTTGAAGCGCTCCTCCAACCAGGTGCGCAGCTCCTCCTCGCGCCAGGCGGGAGTGTGCTCGTCGATCCCGGCCACCGCCTCCGCCGCGGCCTCAATGCCGATCAGGGAGGCCGCGGTGCCGGCGGTGCGCCGGTCGTTGGTGACCGGGTTGTACTGGAAGGTCAGGCCACGGGCGTCACTCATCGGGTACAGGCCCGTGTACCAGTCGGCCAGGAAGACCCGGTGCCAGTAGCCGGTCAGGCCCACCGCCTCGGCGTCGGCGTCATCGATCGCCCAGCCGATATCGTCATGGCAGCGGATGTAGGTGATCCAGGTGGCCGTTGACGGCTCGATCGGCAGCGAGGAAAGCGTCTGGGCGGCCAGGCTCACGGACCGGCTGGCCAGCATGGACCAGATCTGCACCATCAGGGAGTTGTGGTAGGCCAAGTCGGAGACCTTGCCGGTGTAGCGTCCCTGTCCCAGGTACTGCAGCAGTTCGGTGGGGGCGACGATCGCCTCCGCCTTCAGGGCGATGGCGGGGCAGGCGATGCGGGTGAGTGCCCGCAGCACCTCGGTGATGGAGTGGACCTCGGGCTGCCCCTGGCAGTCGGTGCCCTTGCGCTTAATAGTGAAGGCGATGGCGTCCAGGCGCAGCACCTCCACCCCGCGGTTGGCCAGCTCCATGACGATCTCGACGAACTCCTCCATCACCTGGGGATTGCGCCAGTTCAGGTCCCACTGGAAGGAGTTGAAAGTGGTCCACACCCAGCCGTCGAGGTCCTCTTCCCAGGTGAAGTTGCCCGGTGCGAAGTCGGGGAAGATCTCCGGCAGGGTGCGCTCGTACTCGTCTGGCTCGGTGCGGTCGGGGTAGATGAGGAAGTAGTCGCGGTAGCGCTGCTCGCCGGCGCGGGCGCGCCGGGCCCACTCGTGCTCCCGCGCCACGTGGTTGAGCACTAGGTCAATGACCAGGCTCATGCCCTCCTTGCGCAGCTCACCGGTCAAGTGCTCAAGGTCGTCCATGTCACCCAGGTCGGGCCGCACGGAGCGGTAGTCGGCCACGGCGTAGCCACCGTCAGAGTCGCCGGGGCGGGGAGTGAGCAGGGGCATGAGGTGGAGGTAGCTGACACCCAGCTCCCGCAGGTAGCCGATGCGCTTCTCCACGCCGCGCAGGTCTCCGGCGAAGCGCTCGGTGTAGCCGGAGTAGCCGATGCGGGAGGGGTCCTGCACCCAGGCGGGGTCAAGGGTGCGGGCCAGATCGAGGTGGCGCAGCTCGGAGCTGCGGGCCGCATAGGTACGGGCGGCCTCCGCCAGCAGGCGAACCGCGGTACTTCCGGCAGCGGGCTCGCCGTAGAGGGTGAGCAGGCCGTCGACTACGTCCGGGTACCAGCGCTCTACGCGGGTCGTGAAGATCTCACGCTCAGCGCGGGACAGCTCAGCGGTGGCGAGGGCGGTGTCAATGGCATCGCGGACCTCCTGGGGCACGGCGGCAGCCGCGGCTCCGGTGGACCAGGTGGATGCGGGGCCGGTGGGGTCGGCGGGTGTGGGAGCGCTCATACCTCTATGGTCCCCGATTCAGCGGCTGAGCGGGAGCACTTTCGGGCGGCGATGCCGCCGCAGGCACGACAGGTGTCACAAATTGCACCACTTTAAGGGCGCCCGCCAGCGCACCTGCGTAGCGATCCGCGCAATTCCGCGGCAGAATCGACCAGGCTCCGGGGAGGTGCCCGGAAAGTGGTGCATTCTCTGACACTCATAGCCGCATCCGGTGCCCGCAGACACTCCTCAGACTTCCCGCAGACATGATCCGGCACAACGCGGGCGGATAGCGGTCACCTACTCCTCGGGCTGGAGGTGGGCGCGGTCGTAGGCCTCGCGATGGGCCAGCACCTGCTCGGCGTTGCCCTCCGCCCAGGCGCGCAGCGCGGCGATCGGCTCCGCCAGGCCGGCACCGAGCGGGGTGAGCGTGTAGTCCACGCGCGGCGGCACACCCGGGGTCTGCTCGCGCAGCACCAGCCCGTCCCGCTCCATCGAGCGCAGCGTCTGCGCCAGCACCTTGGGTGTCACGCCGCCCACTGCCTGACGCAGCTCACCGAAGCGCCGTGGTCCTTGCACCAGCACGGCAACGATCAGCGGGGTCCAGCGGTCAACGACGTGCCGCAGCACAGTGCGCGACGGGCACTCGGGCGACAGTACGTCATAAGCGGCGAGCGGCCGGCCTGCGTTGGCGCCCGTGGCGGCGGGGACGGCCTGCGCCGCCTCGGCCGCGGGCACAGCACCCATCCCCGCCGCAGCGGGCGCGGCAGCATCCATTGAATGTGACACGAGCAACTCCATAGTTACCTTGAGGTACTTGGTTTCAAATAAATACCTTAACAGTGTGGCCGCCGCACCGCGAGCAAAGACGGCGCACGACCCGCAAAACCACAAGCACTAGGAGCCCCCCATGAACATCACCGTCATCGGCGGAACCGGCAACACCGGCGCAGCCGTCGTGGCCGAGGCCGCCCGCCGCGGACACACCGTCACCTCCGCCTCCCGCTCCGGTCGCCACGCCGAGGGTGCCGCCAAGGACGCGACCGCCGACCTGACCGATACCGCCGCCATCGTCGACCTGATCAACGCCGCCGACGCGACCGTGATCGCCGTCTCTCCCGACCGTACCGGCGGCCCCGTGCAGCCCACCGTCGACGCCTTCAAGGCGCTGATCGCCGCCCGGCCGACGGGCAGGCTCGTGATCGTGGGCGGGGCCGGCTCGCTGCTCAACGCAGACGGCAACCGCCTAGTCGACTCACCCGACTTCCCCGCCGAGATCAGGCCGGAGGCCCTGGCCTTCAGCGAGGTGCTTGAGGCCTTCCGCGCCGCAGGCGACGCCCTGGCCTGGACCCTTGTCTCCCCCGCTCCGGCCTATCCCTCGGAGCAGTCCACAGGCGCCTATGTGGTCGGCAAGGACAGTCCGGTCGGCGCGAACCTGTCTCCCGCAGATCTGGCCATCGCGCTGGTCGATGAGATTGAGCGCGACGCGCACCGCGGTGAGCGCTTCGCCGTAGCCAGCGCCTAGCCGCTCGCCGTACGGGCGGCGCCGACGTCGCTCTGGAACGGCCGCGCAGCCGGGCTAACCGGGTGCCCCACCGCCGACGTGCTGCGTCGGCGGTGGAGCAGGTGCCGGTGCTTCGCCATCCGGGTGCGGCGGCGAAGCACCGGCATATGAGCTTCTTTGTAGACACGCGCCTACGCTCGGGGCATGCTTTGCCGCATGGCAAGCACAACCGCGAGCACCACTGTCCCCGCAACCCCTCCCATCGCCCTGGCCATCGCCGGCTCCGAGGCCTCCGGTGGCGCCGGCGCCCAGACCGACCTGAAGACCTTCCACCAGCTCGGCGTATTCGGCTGCACGGCCCTGACCTGCATCGTGTCCATGGACCCCAAGAACAACTGGGACCACCGGTTCGTGCCGATCGACCCGCAGGTGATCACCGACCAGATCGAGGCCTGCGCCACCGTGCACACCGCGATCGACGCCGTCAAGATCGGCATGCTCGGCACCGCCGCCACGATCGACGCCGTAGACGCCGCCCTGGAGCAGTACCAGTTCCCGAACCTGGTGGTGGACCCGGTGCTGATCTGCAAGGGCCAGGAGCCCGGTGCCGCCCTCGACGTCGACAACGCCCTACGCGCCAAGATCCTCCCCCGCGCCAAGGTCACCACCCCGAACCTGTTCGAGGCCGCCACCCTGGCCGGGGTGGATGAGATCACCAGCGTCGAACAGCTCAAGGACGCCGCCAAGCGCATCTACGACCTGGGCGTACCCAACGTCGTGGCCAAGGCCGGCCCCACGCTCGGCACCGGCACCGCGCTCGACGTCTTCTACGACGGCCAGACCCTGGAGGTGCTGGAGGTGCCGGCGGTCGGAACCGAGCGCATGCACGGCGCCGGCTGCACGCTGGCCGCCGCCATCACCGCCGAGCTGGCCAAGGGCGCCACCCCGCTGGACGCCTGCGTCACCGCCAAGAACGTGGTCTCCGCGTCGGTGAACCCCGGCATGCACGGCAACATCCCCTTCACCTACGTCTACCAGGGGTTCTACCGGGGCTGACGGTGCCTGATAAGGGCGCGCCACCGCGAGCCGCCGATCCGGCCGACGGCGCCGAGCGGCCCGCCGACCGCTGCCCGGCACGACGGTTCACGTCGCCTCAGCAGACGATTCACGACCTTGGGGTACGTTCCACGACCACCCCGGGGTCGTGCTATGTACACCAAGGTCGTGCAGTGCGACGAGGATAGTGGAGTACGCCCGCCTCAGCCGAGCTCCCACAGGGCGGACACCGGCAGCGCCCACAGCGAGCCGCCCAGGGTGTGGGCCAGACAGCGCCTGTGCGCAGCCCTCGCGCACGAGCGCGCGGTGCCCAGCGCCCCCACTCGAATCACTCGTAGGCCGGCTCGGGCGTGATGTTGCGCGCCATGTTGGCGAAGCGCGACAGGTGTCCCTGGAAGGCCACCGGGATGGTGCGGGTCTGGCCGTTGCGGTGCTTGGCGACGATGATGTCGGCCTCGCCCGGCCGCTCCTCCTCCTGGTAGTACTCGGGCCGGTGCAGCAGCATGATGACGTCCGCGTCCTGTTCCAGCGAGCCGGACTCGCGCAGGTCGCTCATCTGCGGCTTGTTGCCAGTGCGCTGCTCGGGCCCGCGGTTCAGCTGGGCGACGGCGACCACCGGGATGTCCAGCTCCTTGGCCAGCAGCTTCAGCGAGCGGGAGAACTCGGAGACCTCCTGCTGACGCGACTCGACTTGCTTGCCAGAGCTCATCAGCTGCAGGTAGTCCACCACCATCAGCCCCAGCCCGTGGTGCTGCTTCAGGCGCAGCGCCTTGGAGCGGATCTCCGGCATGGTCAGGTTCGGGGAGTCGTCGATGAACAGCGGCGCCTCGGAGACGGGATTGTAGGCGCGCGCAACATCCTCCCAGTCGCGCTCGTCCATCTGGCTGCCGCCGCGCAGCTTGTTCATGGCCACGCCCGACTCGGCGGACAGGATGCGCATCATCAGCTCCATACGCCCCATCTCCAGGGAGAAGTAGCACGAGGGGATGAGGTTGCCGTCGGCGCCGCGCGAGTGGATCGACGCTGAGCGGCAGAAGTCGACGGCGAGCGTGGACTTACCCATGGCGGGGCGCGCGGCCACGATGATCATCTGCCCGCCGTGCAGGCCGCCTAGCAGCTCGTCCAGCTCCACGAAGCCCGTGGGCACGCCCCGCATCTGCCCGTCCTCGCGGGCCTGGCCGGCCTCGATCTCAAGGTTGGCCTCGTTGAGCAGTTCCCCGACGGGCACGTAGTCCTCCCGCTCACCCTCCTTGTGGGCGACGGCGTATACCTCCGACTCGGCCAGCGTTACGAGCTCATCGATGTCACCGGCGTCGGTGGAGTAGCCGAGCTGGGCGATGCGGGTCCCGGCCTGCACCAGGCCGCGCATCAGCGACTTCTCCTTGACAATGCGCGCATAGTAGGCGGCGTTCGCGGCGGTGGGCACGGTAGCCATCAAGGTGGCCAGGTAGGGCGCGCCGCCGATGCGCTCGAGCTCGCCGCGCTTGGACAGCTCATCGGCGACGATCAGTGGGTCAGCCGGCTCGGACCGGTTATACACCTCCACGATCGCGTCAAAGATCGACTCGTGCGCTGGCTTGTAGAACTCGGGGCCGCGCAGCACCTCAATGACGTCGGTGATCGCCTCCTTGCTCAGCAGCATGCCGCCGAGCGTGGACATCTCCGCCTCCAGGTCCTGGGGCGGGACCCGATCAAAAGTACCGTCGTAGCGGGCGTCAACCGGGCGGTCCTCGCCACGGGCGCGCGCGCCGATGGTGTCGACGTCGGTCATCTGTCGGTCACTACCCTCCCCTGCAGCGCCCCACCCAGACGGGTCGCGCCGCGACACTAGCGGGCCGGCCGGGCGGTCGCAAACGGTGACCTCTTGCAGGCTGTGGGCAACCACCGCCGACGTGTGGAAAACCCCCACCTGCCTGTGGGCGACGCGCCGCGCAGGGTGTGGAGCGCCCTCCCTCCCACGATCCGCACACCTCCGTGAAACCCCTGGAATACACCGGAATCCCGCCCCGAGTGGCCGACGGTCACAAGCCACAGCACCCCCGCTCCAAACCGCAATCAAAATCTGTGGATAAGTGGGTATTCCTGTGGATGAACCTCAACCTCGACCTGAGGGACTGCCCCGCAACCTCACATGCTCCCCGCCCGTGCCGCGCCGCCCGCGCACGGTCCGTTCTCAGCGGCGCATGAGACACTGGCCCGCCCCCCACCCCGATGGAGTATCGCGTGCCCGACTCGCCTGCCTCTCGCTCCCGCACAACGCGCTCAGGCGCCGACCCGAGCGATTCCGCCCCGTCCAGCATCACGGCACGGGTGGCGCCCGCCTCCCTGAACCGCCAGGTCCTCTCCCTTGCCCTGCCCGCCCTGGGAGCGCTGGTCGCCGAGCCGCTGTTCGTGCTGATCGACTCGGCGATGGTCGGCCACTTGGGCGCGGGCAGCCTCGCAGGCCTGTCGCTGGCCTCCACCCTGCTGACCACGATCGTGGGCCTGTTCGTGTTCCTCGCCTATGCGACGACGGCGACCACCTCCCGCCGCTTCGGTGCCGGGGACCGGGTCGGCGGCCTGAGGGCAGGCATTGACGGCGCCTGGCTGGCGGTACTGCTCGGCCTGGTGGCGGCGCTCCTGCTCGCCGTCGGCGCCCCGTGGGCGGTGGGGGCCATGGGGGCCGACGGCGCCGTGGCAGATGCCGCCGTCGCCTACCTGCGCGCCTCCGCGCCCGGCCTGCCAGGCATGCTGGTGGTCTATGCGGCCACGGGCACGCTGCGCGGCCTGTTGGACACGCGCACGCCCTTTGTGGTGGCTACGGCGGGAGCGGTCGGCAATGTGGCCGTGAATGCGACGCTGCTGTACGGGGTGCGCATGGGGATCGCCGGCTCCGGCCTGGGCACGGCTATCGCACAGACAGCGATGGCGGTGGCGCTGCTGGTTCCTGTGATCAGGGCGGCGCGCGCGGCGGGTGTGCCGACCTCGCCGCGGGCTGCGGGCCTGCGCGCCTCCTTGGGCACTGGTGCGCCCCTGCTGGTACGCACCTTGTCGCTGCGAGCGGCGATCCTGGCGACGGTCTGGGCCGCTACCGCTCTGGGGGCGACGGCGCTGGCCGCCCACCAGGTGGTCAACGCGCTGTGGAACTTCACCGCCTTCGCCTTGGATGCGCTCGCCATCGCCGCGCAGGCACTTGTGGGTACTGCCCTGGGGCGGGCCGAGGCCGAGCGGGCGGCACAGGTTGCCGCGGATCAGACCTCTGCTACGCCAACCGACCCGAGCTCCCGGCGTACCGGTTCGGGTCTGGCCGAGCGCCGGACTCCCTCCTCAGCGTCCCCGCAGGCATCCGCCGTACCGACGGTGCCGGGTGGCGGCCCCACGGTCGATGCCGTGCTGCGCCGCTGCCTGGCTTGGGGCGTGGCCGCGGGGGCGGTGATCGGCGTGGTGCTGGCGGCCGGAAGCCCATGGCTGCCGCACCTGTTCACCTCCGACCCAGCGGTACTTGCCGCCTCCCGGCCCGCACTCCTGGTCGCAGCGACAGCCATGCCGCTAGCCGGTGCGGTGTTCCTATTCGACGGCGTGCTCATGGGGGCCGGTGACGGCCGCTACCTGGCGCGGGCGCAGATGGCGACCCTGGTGCCGTACCTGCCGCTCACCGTCATCATCGCCCAGGGTGGGGCGGTAGGCGGCAGCAACGGCCTGGTGTGGCTGTGGGTAGCCTTCGCCTGGGTGTTCATGGGCGCGCGCGCCCTGGTGACGGGCCTGCGCGCCCGCTCCGACGCCTGGCGGCACTGAGCGCGGGGCACGGAGCCATCGGTTATTACTACAACCACTCGCATACAGCCGTCGTAGTAGGGCGCAACGACTTCCGCGGTGAGCACGCGGCCGTCGAAGCACAGCCCACCCCGGGCGGGGCAGGAGGCTGGCGGGACCTGACCGTTCGTGCTCTCGCCCGACGGTTCGTACCTTCAGGACGACGCTTCGTACATCATCTCGACGGTTCGGCACCCCGAGGTACTGTGTTGTCTCATGACTTCTGGGACTGTTGGATCTCATGACATCTGGGAGTGTCAGAAGTCGTGAGATTCTG
>NZ_PIZD01000059.1:13257-34045 GCF_010365615.1 Actinomyces sp. 565 | reverse complement strand
GCCCTGGTGGTGGGGTGGTGTCGTGGTCGCAGTCGGTGACCGCGAGCGTGCATCCGGTGTGCTGGTATGAGCGCAGTGGTACCGGGGCGGAGCGGGTGGAGTGGATCGAGTCGGGGAAGGCCGTTGAGTTACCTGCGCTTCATCCATGGCGGCTCCTTGGACGAGTACAAGACTCACTTCCCCGACTACGAGTCCTATGCGGACGATACCGAGGGCCATTGGTATGTCCCGACCTGCTTGGAGCAGTACATGGCTGAGGACGATGACCGCGACTTTGAGGAGGTTCAGGTGTCGGCTACGGCGGGGTCGACTACGGCTACGATCACTGCGACGGCTTCGATGCTGACTTTGCAGTCCAAGGACGGCACCGCCACCTGTACCGGGTTCGGGATCCCGTGGAGCCAGGACAACGACGCCAGGGGCACGGACTGCAAGATCATCTTCAACCGCTCCAGCGCCCACTTCAAGGACAGCACCACCCCCGTGGATGTCAAAGTGTCCTATGCGATCAGCTATACCGCCAGCGACGGGGCCACCGGAACCATGGACACCCACATCACCTCCACAACCACCACCATCCCGGTAGCGGAGATCCAGGCCATCAACACCAGACCAAGCGCGGAGCCGTAGGGGTGACGTGTGGAGGCTGGTGCCGATGGCGGGTGGTCCTAGTCTGTGGCGGAGAAGGGAGGCACGAATGGTGAGGTCGCGATCAAGAAGGACTAGGCAGCTGGGTCAGGCCGTCTGGAGCTGCGCCCGGTGGTGGGGCGGTCTGGCCGTTGTGGCCTTGTGTCTGGTTACGTCCCTGGTGGCGTGTGGTCTTATTGATGGTTCGGATGATCCGACTCGTGCACCGAGCACTCCGCTGGCGGATGAGACGATCTGTGGTGTCTTCCCCAACCAGGACCTCCAGAACACTCTCGGCTTCGACACCTACTGGTACCAGTACAGCACTGGCCCCATAACGAATGTGAAGACCGGCCAGTCCGGCGACCGCTACGAGTGCTATATGCGATCTAACAGTGCCCCCTTCGGGATTCTTGACGTCGGCTACTATATCGGCAGTCAAGTGCTGCCCAGTGCGCAGCCTGCGGTGGAGTTTGACGATATTCCTGTCGAGTACCCCGACACCGCCCGGAGGACCAGTTTCGAGGGTGTGGAGGGTGAGGGCTGGGTGTGGACCTTTGATGTCAGTATTTATGTGGCCTGGCGGTACGACGACACCCAGGTGCTGCTGGCTCGCCTGACTTATTGGGGTCCGGATGAGGACCTGGATGAGCAGGTGGACAGGCTCCATGCCGTCCTCGAGCCTGCCCTGGCCCAGATTCCCGAGTTGGCCTCTGCAACCCCCACCCGCGTCACTGTTCCTTCCCCTACGCCTGAGGCCGAGGATGCGGCCACCAGCACCGACGACTGATTCCTGTCACTGCGCCGAACCATAAGGAGAACCATTCAGCATGCAACCTTCAACCCGTGTATCGCGTCCCGGTCGGCATCGCCCGGCGGCTGTCCTGCTGGCACTGTTGCTGGCCTGTGCGCCTCTGGTGGCGTGCTCGTCTGATTCCGATGACAATCCCTTGAGTATCCCTACCTATGATCCGGGGGCTGCGGCGTCTGCGGAGGCGTCGGAGTCCGCGGCCGCCGCGTCGGCGTCGGCGTCGGCTGCTGCTTCTGCTGAGGCGGCTGGAGTGGTGACCGCGGAGTCACTGTCCACAGAGCGGCATGTGATCACATCAATCCCGGAGGACCTGGACGAGCAGCAGACCGAGGTCCTCAAGGCCTTCGTCCACTACGACGAGGTCACCTGGAACATCTGGTTCACCCGCACCGGCATCGAGAACGCACAACCACTCATGACCGCAGAGTCTTATCAGGTCCTGAAGGAGAGCTACGACTCGCTTGGCGATGGTCGGACAGAGGGGACCGTGCGGATTTCTGTCATGGAGGTGTTCGCCATGAGTCCTACACAGGCCCAGGTGCTTACGTGCTCGGATCAGTCAGATCTCGTAGCTTATGATGCCGACGGGAAAGATGTCAGCAATCCCAAAACCCTACAGGGCCGTTACGAGATTTTGGTTACCATGGATTATGAGGGCGGAGTATGGAAGGACTCAGATGAGTCCACATTATCTGAAGGCGAGTGCGCAGTTTGAATTATGAATACGTGTAAGCAAATGGTTGTTGTCCTTGTTGTGGCCACGCTTTCTGTAGTCGTATCTCTCATCGGTTCGCCTACCGCTCTGGCATTTAGAGAGTCGGATACCCAAGCCGGTCCGCACTCAGGCTCTGTGTCGTCTGGTGGGGATGGTTCGGTGACGATTAGTGTCATGGCGACCTCCACGTCGGCTGCGGCGGACGGGTCGGCTGGTTCTGGTAGTGGTGGCGCGATGGTGTCTTCGCAGTCGGTGACTACTGCGGTGCATCCGGTGTGCTGGTACGTGCGGCTGCGCTCGGGTGCGGATACGGCTGCGATGATCGAGGGTGGTGGGCCGGAGATGGCCGAGGCGGTCGGGGGGATGTTCGTGGGCTATGAGCAGTACGCCGACGACACTGGCGGGCACTGGTACCGTGCCACGTGCGACTACAGGTACTTCCTGGGTGATGATCCCAGGGATTACAACGACTTCGCCCGGGCGTGGCTGGAGGGCAGGACTCCGGTCTACCTGCCTGACGGCCAGGCGCCCCCGGAGTCGGTGATCGACGGGGCGACTCTGGCGCGGGCGGCGTGGGATGCGGTGACGATCCCTACGGCGACGATCTCGTATAACCCGATGGTTGGGGATGTGGGGGCCACGATTGTGGGCTGGGATACCTGGGTGTGGGCCACCGGCGACACCCCCAGGGAGGTGCAGGTGTCGGCTACGGCGGGGTCGACTACGGCTACGATCACTGCGACGGCTTCGATGCTGACTTTGCAGCCCAAGGACGGCACTGCCAAGTGCACGGGTTCGGGGTCCCGTGGAGCCAGGACAACGACTCCAGGGGTACGGACTGCAAGATAATCTTCAACCGCTCCAGTGCCCACTTCAAGGACTCTGTGACGCCGGTGGACGTGAAGGTGTCCTACGCGATCAGCTACACCGCCAGCGACGGGGCCACCGGAACCATGGACACCCACACCACCTCCACAACCACCAGCATCCCGGTGGCGGAGATCCAGGCCATCAACACCAGACCAACCACCGAGCCATGAGTGGCCCTCGCTGCCGCCGGCGCCCTGAGCTGGCAGGCGTCGTCGGGGTGCTTAGGTGGTTGCCCGTGAGTAGGGGACTCGGAATAATCGCCGTGACGGCTCAGTTACCGCAGGTATGAGCAGTCATGACGCCGCTGTATCTGACGAAGCCCTCCTCGCAGCGCTCTTCACCGATGCCCACACGGCCCGCTCCTTCCGCGACGAGCCGGCGCCGATAGAGCAGGTGCGGCGCGCCTATGACAACGCGCGCTGGGCCCCCACGGCCCTGAACTCCCAGCCCATGCGTCTAGACCTGCTCGCCTCGCCCGAGGCACGCCAGCGCCTCGCTCCGCTGATGGCCGGAATGAACCAGGAACCGGTGCTCAGCGCGCCGCTGGCCCTGATCGTCTCGGCCGACCTTGCCCTGGACAAGTCCATGCGCGAGCTCGGTACCTCCGAGCAGATGCTCGCGCGCCTGGCCGGCTCCCTGGAGATGCGTAAGAGCCTGGCTCGCGACTCCGCACTGATCCAGCTCGGCTACCTGGTTCTCGCCCTGCGTGCCGAGGGCCTCGACGTCGGCGTCATGACCGGCGCGGACCTGGCCGGCGTAGACGCCGAGTTCCACGCCGACCGCCCCTGGCAGGCCATCGCCGTCGTCTGCGTCGGGCACGGCGACGCCGACGCCTTCCACCCCCGCGCCGGCCGCCACGAGTTCGACGCCGTCTCCCAGGTGCTCTGAGGCCAGCGGACCGCCTACAGGCCGCCACCCTGCTAACGTTCAGGGTGGCCCGGGACCAGCAGGCCCGCGCCACGACAACGGGTCGAGGAGGACTCATGGGACTGGGATGGTTCGGCGCCCCCGAGCACAACCGCTGGCTCGCCGAGGAGACGCACGCGTTACTGCGTTACGCGCGGGCGGCCAAGGTGCCCGCCGGCTTCGGCTGGATCGGGGACGACGGCGCAGTCGACACCAGCCACCCAGTCGAGCTGTGGATCACCGGCCGCATGACCTTCGCCTTCTCCCTGGGCGCCCTGCTGGGTATCCCCGGCTGCCGCCGCTATGCCGACCACGGTGTGCGCACCCTCAGCAAGGTGATGCGGGACCATGAGCACGGCGGCTGGTACTCCGCGGTCCGCCACGATCTCGACGCCGACGGCCACGGCGTCCCGGTAGACGCGGATGCCCGCAAGGAGTGCTACCAGCACGCCTTTGTACTGCTGGCCGCCGCGGCTGCGACGGCCGCAAACCGGCCTGGCGCGCACGAACTGCTGCGCGACGCCATGGAGGTACAGAACCGCTACTGGTGGGATGACAGCTACGGGATGCCCACCGAGTCCTACGCCGCCGACTTCACCGCTCCCGAGGACTACCGCGGCATCAATGCCGCCATGCACACCGCGGAGGCATACCTGGCTACCGCTGACGTCACCGGAGACATCACCTGGCTGACCCGTGCCGTCCAGATCATCGACTACGCCGTCAACGTCCAGGCCCGCTCCCACGACTGGCGCATACCCGAGCACTACGACACCAGGTGGAAGCCCCGCCTGGATTACAACCGCGATGCGCCGGCCCACCCGTTCCGGCCCTACGGGGTCACCCCCGGCCACGGGCTGGAGTGGTCGCGCCTGACCGTGCAGGCTCGCGCTGCCCTGGTGGCCCGGTCCCTGCCCACGCCAGACTGGATGCTGGATGCGGCCGAGCAGCTCTTCGATCAGGCCCGCACCGACGGCTGGCGGGTGGACGGAGGCCCCGGCTTCGTCTACACCACCGACTACGACGGGCGCCCGATTGTGCACGAGCGCATGCACTGGGTGATCTGTGAGGGCGTGTCCGCTGCCGCCGCCATCCGCCAGGCCCTGCTCGACGACGGCCGCGGCGAGATCGACGTCGAGCACTACGAGCACTGCTACCGCTCCTGGATCGACTACGCCGAGGAATACCTAATCAGGGCGCCCGGCGTGTGGACCCACGAGCTGAATCAGGCCAACGAGCCGTCCACCCGCACGTGGGATGGGCACCCGGACATCTACCACGCCCTCCAAATGACACTGGCCGCCCGCGTGCCCGTGTGGCCCACCGTGGGGCAGGCGCTGAGCGAAGGGCGCCTGGACCAGCCCTCCCGTCCCGCGCGTGCGGTTGAGTCGGCGCGAGGCCAGTCGCGGCGGCGGGGCCTGTTCGGTAGAGGATGATCGACGCCGTGAGAGGAGGCACTCGCCCGCCGAGTGTCATCCTCCTGCGCTCCTGGTGCTAACATGCAACCTGTCCGCGGGCGCGTGTGCCTAGGTGCATGTGCTTAGGTGCGTGTGATTCGCGGGCTGGAGAGGTGACAGAGCGGCCGAATGTGGCGGTCTTGAAAACCGCTGTGCGCCTAGCGCACCGGGGGTTCGAATCCCTCCCTCTCCGCTACGGGCGGTGACGAGCCGTCGTCGGCGATGCCTCGCAGGGCAATCGCGGCCGGTCGTTGCCTCACCCCGTGCGCTGGGGTAGGCTCATCGGGCCGATCCGGCAACTGGAGATGTCGCATAGTGGCCTAGTGCGCCTTCCTGCTAAGAAGGTTGGGGATAAAACCCCTCGGGAGTTCGAATCTCCCCATCTCCGCCACACGTTGGAATCCCAACGAAAAGTCCCTGGATTCCGGCAATTCGCGGGAGTGCGCCAGGCAGTATGCGCCGCCTGCGACCACTGGGCGCCGACGGCAAGGTGACATGATCCACACGCCGCTTCCCCGCCAAGCTCTTCACCCACAGGGTCTCGGCTGGATAACGTGGGATACGGAGCTTGCTGCTCTGGTTCCGAAAACGCGTTTGCGCTCCCTACCTCAGGAAGAAGAACAGTGCGCCACCGCCCGCGATCCAAACACCCTGAACACCGCACCCGCCGCCCGCTGACTGTGGCGGCTGCCGCCCTGGCGGCAGTGGCCCTACTCGCCCCGGCAGCAGCCGCACCCACCGCGGACGGCTCCCTTGCCGCCAGCCCCGCAGTCCCCACGATTCCCGACCCGGGCTCCGCCGGCACCAGGATCACTCGTGACATCACCCTGCCGGACGGGACCGATGCCGAAGCCATCGAGAACCGCTGGTTCGTCGAGCTGGCCTCGCCGGCCGTCGCCGCCGGGGGAGACGCAGCGGCCGTAGCCGCCGAGCAGGACCAGCTGGCCGCGGCCATCCGCGACGCGGGTATTGATGCCGCAGTCACCACCGCATACGGAGAACTGTGGAACGGAGTCGCCCTCACCATTGACGACGCCGACATCGACTCCCTGGCCCAGCTGGACGAGGTGGTCTCTATTCAGCCCGTGGTCCGCATCCCGGAGCCAGCTGAGCAGTACACCGCCGACTCCCGCAGCCAGGCCGAGCAGGCTGAGGGGATGCTAACCCCCCAGATGACAACAGCCCTGGACCTGACCGGCGCCGACCTCACCCACACTGAGCTCGGCTACACCGGCGCGGGCGTCAAGATCGGCATCATCGACTCCGGCGTGGACTACGACCACACCGAGTTCGGTGGCACCGGCGCTCCCGGCGCCGAGGCCGCTGAGGGGGACGGCTCCACCAGCTTCCCCAACGCCAAGGTCACCGTCGGCTACGACTTCGTCGGTGACGCCTACGGCGACCCGACCACCGCGGCCAAGGACATGCAGGCCGCCTACAAGCCCGTACCGGACGCCTACCCCGACGACTGCTCCGGCCACGGCACCCACGTAGCGGGAATCGCCGCCGCCCGGGGGACGGCCGGCACCGCAGAGGTCACCGGCGTCGCCCCCGACGCGCAGATCGGCGCCTACCGGGTCTTCGGCTGCCAGGGCAGCTCCGACGCCGAGGTCATGGCTGCCGCGATGCAGCAGGCCGCAGCCGACGGCATGGACGTCATCAACCTGTCCGTCAGCGCCGACTACATGGTCGTCACCGACTACCCCATCACCGCCTCCGCGGAGGCGCTTGCCGCCCAGGGCGTCATCATCACCGCATCCCAGGGCAACGCCGGCGAGGCAGGCGTGTGGAGCCTGAGCGCCCCCGCCGCTGCCCCCCATGTGCTGGCCGCCGGCAGCGTAGACAACACCATCGCGCTCAGCCACTACCTGACCGCCTCCTCCGACTCCGCCGGCACCAGCCGGCAGTTCCTCTACGCAGTCGCCGAGGGCACATCCGCATCCCCCCAGCGCGACGATGACGTCCACTACCCGCTCGTCGCCTCCGGGGACCTGGCGGCAGACGGCGGTGACGAGGCCACCGACCCCTCCCTGCTGTGCCAAGCCGCAGAGGCTGAGGCCTTCGCCGGGAAGATCGTGCTGGTGCGCCGCGGCGGCTGTGACTTCTACACCAAGGCCGCCAACGCGCAGGCCGCCGGCGCCGTCGGCGTAGTGTTCGACAACTCCGCGCCCGGTCAGCTCGGCGTCAGCCTGACCAGCAGCGACGGCAGTGCCATCTCCATTCCCGCCGTCGCCATTGACCAGGCATCCGGGGACGCACTGCGCGCCGAGCTGCGTGACGACTCACAGCTCACCTTCGCCGAGGAGCCTGCGGAATTCAACATCTCCACCGGTGGCAAGGTGTCCGCCTTCTCCTCCTGGGGGCTGAACACCGACCTCGGCCTGAAGCCTGACGTCGTCACCCCAGGCGGCTACATCTGGTCCACCTGGCCGCTGGAGGACGGCGGCTACCGCTCCTCATCCGGCACCTCGATGGCCTCCCCCTACCTGGCCGGCGCGGTGGCCCTCATCCTGCAGGCGCACCCCGAGACCCGCCAGGCCTCCGGTACCGGACCCGTGGACGAGGTCGCCTGGCGGCTGCGCTCCACCGCCACCCCACTGGCCTGGTCTGGGGCCGACGACGCCGCCACGCTAGAGCCCGTCGCGCACCAGGGCGCCGGGCTGATCGACGTCGACGCCGCCATCCGGGCCACCACCGCCGTCAGCGCCTCCGTCCTCAATCTCGGTGAGTCCGAGCACTACCCCGACGGCAACACCCAGGAGGTCACCCTGACCAACCAGGCGGACACAGCCGTCACCTACGCCCTGTCGCACACCGACGCCGTCACGGTCACCGGGCCCGCCTCCGCGCCTGAGCGCGGAACCAGTAGCCCGGCGACCGTCTCCACCGACGGCTCCACGATCACGGTGCCGGCCGCAGGCACGGCCACCGTGGCCGTCACGATCACCGCCCCCGCGGACGCCGCCGACGGCGACCTGTACGGTGGCTGGCTTGAGCTCACGCCCGAGGACGGCGCCCAGGGACAAGCCATCCGCATCCCCTACTCCGGGGTGGCCGGCAACCTCGCCGCCGCACAGGTCTTCGGTGACGCCACCGCGATCGTTGACCTGGACGGCAACGCGGTGAACACCGGCCGCTACGTGTTCGGCGACTCCACCCGTACCGCCGAGGGCGCGTACGAGGACCTCCCAGCCGTGCTTGTTGAGCCGCTGATCCCCTTCCGGGGCGCCGTTATGGAGGTCTCCCGGGTATACAACGACGGCACGGTCTCCTTCCTCGGCCCGGCCGACTACGACACCAGCTGGCGCGTGCGCGGGCGCAACATCGCCTTCGTCTGGTCCGGCGGCTACTACGACGCCGACGGCAGCTACCAGCAGGCCCCCACCGGCGACTACCAGCTGACCATCCGCGTGTGCCCGATCGGCGGAGACGGCACACAGGCCTCCGACTGGGCGGCCTGGACCTCCCCGGAGATCTCCATCGACTGGAAGACCGCCGACTACCTGCCCCAGTCCTCCCTGGCGGTAACCGCGCCCGATACGGCCGATTCCGCCGTGGATGACAACATCTTCACCACCGCCACCGCCCAGGCCGCAGAATCCGGCTATGTGATCGACCTGGGCGATACCTACGACGTGACCATGGTTCACTACACCCCCGACCAGGAGACAAGCGCCACCCACGCCACGAGCCTGGACGCGCAGGTGTCCCAGGACGGTGAGAACTGGGAACCGGTCGGCATGGTTGAGATCGACCCCACCCGCTGGGCCCCCGCGGTCCTGGAGCTCGACCAGGCGGTACGCGCGCGCTATGTGCGTGTGGACGTGGCCAACACCCGGTCGGGGGAGGAGAACGGCGTTAGTGTCGCCGAGCTGCGCGTCGCCGGCAACAAGTCCCCGGCGGCGCCGGGCGCCGCTTCCAGCACAGGCCCCGGTGCCGGCACGGGGGCGGATCCGAGTGGAACCCACTCCGGGGCGGTCGCCCCGACGGGTGGGGCCGCTGCGCCGTCGTCATCGGGGGCGGGAGCACAACCGTCGGCGAGCGCGCCGAGCAGTCCCGCTGAAACGCAGGCAGCTCACCAGGGGAGTGGCGCGGGGCAGGCAGCGGCGGCAGGGATCGGTAGCCAGTCGCTGGCCCGTACGGGCGCGTATACCGCCTTCGGCCTGGTGGCCCTGGCCCTGGTGCTGGTCGGCTCCGCCATGCTGTGGCTGCGCCGTCACTACCGGCTCTGAAATTCCCGTGAGGTGACCGGTTGATCCGCGCCCGCCTTGGCCGGGGAGGTACCACCCTCCCCGGCCAAGGCGACGGAAGCAGTGCGGTCCCGCTCCCGCCGGAGGCGCGTCCCGGACGTGAACCGGGCGCGGATCACAGCTGTGCCAAGACTCACGGCCCGTCGATTTGTGAGGCGCCGGTTCGCCGGGTAATGTTCCGGACTGTCCGAACCGGATTGCGCCAGTAGCTCAATGGATAGAGCATCTGACTACGGATCAGAAGGTTGGGGGTTCGAGTCCCTTCTGGCGCACTGACGCCCCGTCATCGGCTGAATAGTCGGTGTTGCGGGGCGTTTTCCATGCCCCCAACGGGCATGAGGCGCCGCCCCGGCGGGCTGCCAGGCAGCACACCGCGAGCGGGAGCGCCGTCGGGAAGCCGCCCTAGCAAGGCTCACGCCCGGCTCCCGACCCAGTTACCTGATTCACTTTCACAACTACGAAAGGCCCTCATGGCACCCCTGTCCAAGCGCCTCGGCGCCGAGTTCATCGGCACCTTCTGGCTCGTCTTCGCAGGCTGCGGTTCCGCAGTACTCGCCGCCACCGCCATCACTGACAGCAACTTCCCCGTAGGCATCGGCTACCTCGGCGTGGCCCTGGCCTTCGGCCTGGCCGTGACCACCATGGCCTACGCCGTCGGCGCCATCTCCGGCGGCCACTTCAACCCCGCCGTCACCCTCGGCCTGGCCGTCGCCGGCCGCTTCGCCTGGAAGGACCTGCTGCCCTACTGGTGCATCCAGGTGGTGGGCGGCCTGGTGGGCGGCGGCGTCCTGTACGCCATCGCCTCCGGCTCCAGCAGCTTCGACGTGGCCGCCAACGGCTTCGCGGCCAACGGCTACGGCGACCACTCCCCGCACGGCTACGGCCTGGCCGCCGGCTTCATCTGCGAGCTGGTCATGACCGCGATCTTCCTGATCGTCATCCTCGGCTCCACCGACTCCCGCGCCCCCAAGGGCTTCGCCCCGCTGGCCATCGGCGCCACCCTGACCCTCATCCTGCTGGTCTCCATCCCGGTCACCAACGCCTCCGTCAACCCGGCCCGCTCCATCGCCGTCGCCTTCGAGGCCGGCAACGGCGCCCCCGGGCAGCTGTGGCTGTTCATCGTCGCCCCGCTCCTGGGCGCAGCCATCGCCGGCTTCTGCTACGCCTTCCTGGTAGGTAAGGACCCCGAGCAGGACGCCTGACCGTACCCGCGAGCCGGCCACCCCGGCCCGCGCGCAACGGCCCCTCATCCCCGGCTACTCGTAGCGAGACGGGCATGAGGGGCCGTTCGCTCCCCCCGGGCCTGCCGCAGAAATCCCGGGACCGCCGACGGTCCGGGCCGCCTTAGAATCCTTCAGTGAAGTTCCTCAACGGCATGCAGCCCACCTTCGACCTGACGTACGACGACGTATTCATGGTCCCCTCCCGCTCCGCCGTGGGATCACGCACGGGCGTGGACCTGACCACCGACGACGCCACCGGCACCACCATCCCGCTGGTGGTATCCAACATGACCGCCGTCGCCGGCAAGCGCATGGCGGAGACCGTCGCCCGCCGCGGCGGCATCGCCATCATCCCCCAGGACATCCCGCTCGACGTCGTCACCGACACCGTCGCCCAGGTAAAGGCCTCCCACCTCGTCTACGACACCCCGGTGACGGTCAAGCCACACCACACCTGCGGCTACGCCCTGGGCCTGATCCCCAAGCGCGCCCACGGGGCCGCCGTCGTCGTCGACCCGGGTACCAGCGCCCCCATCGGCATGGTGGACATGCGCGACGTGAGCGGCGTGGACCGCTTCACCCAGGTGCGGCGGGTGATGAGCACCGAGCTCGTGACCCTGCCGGAGGGGATCGACCCGCGCGAGGCCTTTGACCGGCTCAAGGCTGCCCGCCGCGCCCTGGCGCCGGTGGTAGGGGCCGACGGTGGCCTAGTGGGCCTGCTCACCCGCTCCGGGGCCGTGCGCTCCACCATCTACCGGCCCGCCGTCGATGCCGCCGGCCGCCTGCGCGTGGGTGCCGCCATCGGCATGAACGGGGACCCCTCCCGCCGCGCGGCCGAACTCGTGGCGGCCGGGGTGGACGTGATCGTCGTCGACACCGCCCACGGCCACCAGGACCGCATGGTGGAGGTGGTGCGGGCCGTGCGCGCCGCTCTGCCCGACGGCTTCCCGATCGTTGCCGGCAACGTGGTTACCGCCGCCGGGGTGCGCGACCTGGTCGACGCCGGCGCCTCCATCGTCAAGGTGGGGGTGGGACCGGGCGCCATGTGCACCACCCGCATGCAGACCGGCGTGGGCCGCCCCCAGTTCTCCGCCGTCCTGGAGTGCAGCCGGGAGGCGGCGCGGCTGGGCGCGCACGTGTGGGCCGACGGTGGGGTGCGTCACCCGCGCGACGTCGCGCTGGCGCTCGCGGCCGGCGCCTCCAACGTGATGATCGGCTCCTGGTTCGCCGGGACCCATGAGTCCCCGGGCGACCTGCAGTACGACGCCGACGGCCGCGCCTACAAGGAGAGCTTCGGCATGGCCTCGGCACGGGCGGTGGCGGACCGCACCGAGGGGGAAGACGCCTTCGACCGCGCCCGCAAGGGCTTGTTCGAGGAGGGCATCAGCGCCGGCCGCATGTACCTGGACCCCGAGCGCCCCGGCGTGGAGGACCTGATCGACTCGATCGTGGCGGGCGTGCGCAGCGCCTTCACCTACGCCGGCGCCGCCTCCATTCCGGAGTTCCGCGAGCGGGCGATCGTCGGCATCCAGTCCGCATCCGGTTACCGCGAGGGCGCCCCGGTGCCGGTCAGCTGGTAGCCCTCCCGACCAACTCTCCCCGCCCCTCCCCGCCGAGACCGGCACTTGTAACGTGCCGAGACCGGCACTTGTAACGTGCCGAGACCGGCACTTGTAACGTGCCGAGACCGGTAGATATGGCGGCGCACGGTTTGGTCCGCAACGCCGATCACGCCGCCTGTTTGCTCGCCCGGTCCAGCGCCTGCCGCAGGTCGGCGGTCAGATCAGCGGCGTCCTCAATGCCGACGCTCAGCCGCAGCAGCTGCTCCGTCAGCCCGTAGGCGGCGCGCGTGGCCGGGGGCACGTCCGCATGCGTCTGCACGCTCGGGCACGTCACCAGCGACTCCACCCCGCCGAGCGACTCGGCGAAGGTGAACACCCGCACCCCCTCCAGGAACGCGGCCACGTCGACGCCGTCGGCCAGCTCGAAGGAAACCATGCCGGACCGTCCTGGATACAGCACCCGCGTCACCCGGGCGTCGGCGCGCAGGAAGTCGGCCACCTTCCGGGCGTTGGTCTCATGCCGCTCCATGCGCAGCGACAGCGTCTTCAGCCCCCGCAGCAGCAAGAACGCGTCAAATGGACCCAGCGTTGCCCCGGTCGTGTTCAACTGATACTGGAGTCGCTCACCCAGCGCCGAGTCATTTACGACGACGGCGCCCGCCATGACGTCGTTGTGCCCGGCCAGGTACTTGGTGGCCGAGTACACGGCCACGTCCGCCCCCAGCTCCAGCGGCTGGCAGATCACCGGCGTGTAGAAGGTGTTGTCCACCGCCAGCAGGGCGCCGACCGCGTGCGCCCAGCCGGCCACCCGCGCAATGTCCAGCTCGGTCATCATCGGGTTGGTGGGGGTCTCGATCAACACCAACGCAGCCGGCCGTTGCAGCGCCTCCCGCAGCCCCTCCTCGCCGACCACGAAGTCCACCTCGTAGGCGCCGTCGTCGGCCAGGCAGCTCAAGTACCTGTAGGTGCCGCCGTACAGGTCCTCCAGGGCAATGATCCGCGACCCGTACGGTGCCAGCGCGGTGACCGTCAGCTGCACCGCCGCCATGCCGGAGGCCAGGGCGAAGGCGGCTGCACCGCCGTCGAGCCGGGCCAGCGCGTCCTGCAGGACGTCGCGGGTGGGGGAAGCGGTGCGCGTGTAGTCGTAGCCGGTGGATGCACCCAGGCCCGGGTGCCCGAAGGCAGTCGACAGGTGGATCGGCGTCGTGATGGCGCCGGTGGCCGGGTCGGTGCCGGTGCCCACGTGCGCCAGAACGGTGTCGAGCCGCCAGGGGGCGGGGGATGCGGTCCAGGAGTGATGGTGCTGGATCGGGGCGGTGCGACACTCGGAATAGTCGACGGCGGGCCCGGGGACGGCTGCGGGGGACTGCGTGGGGCTGGAATCGATGGACATAAGAGCTTTCTGGCTGAGTGGGAGGGTTGGGCGCACTGTGCGCGTTACTTGTGCCGGTCTCGGCATGTCATTGGTGCCGGTCTCGGTGAGATGGGGCGGTGGGTCAGGCGGCGGCGCTGGCGAGCAGGCCGTGCACGGCGATCTCCAGACGGTCCAGCGCCTCATCCAGGGTGGCCCTGGGGCAGGCGATATTCAGCCTGGTGAAGCCGGCGCCGCCCGCGCCGAACAGGGCGCCGTCGTCGAGCCACAGGCCGACCTCGCGCGTGATGAAGCCGTCCAGCTCATCCGCCGCCAGGCCCGCGGCCTCCAGTAGCCCGGTGCAGTCCAGCCACAGCAGGTAGGTGCCCTCGCAGGGGGAGACCTCGATGCCGGGCACCCGCTCGAGGCGGCGGATGACGTGGCGGCGTGCATACTCGACATGCCGACGCAGGGCGTCGAGCCAGGCGTCGCCGGACTTGTAGGCCGCCTGGCAGGCGGTCAGCCCCAGCGTGTTCGGCTGGGAGTAGCCGACGGCGCCGAGTGCTGTGCGGAAGCGGTCGCGCAGCTCGGGATCGGCGATGAGGATATTGGCCACCTGCAGCCCGGCCAGGTTGAAGGACTTCGACGGCGAGGTGCAGGTCACGGTGCGGGCGGCGGCGTCGGCGGACAGGGAGGCGAAGGGCGTGGTGCGGTACCCAGGCAGGGCGAGATCGGCGTGCACCTCGTCAGAGACCACGAGTACGTCGTGGCGCTCGGCCACCTCGGCCAGGGCCGCCAGCTCGGCGCGGGACCAGACCCGGCCCACCGGGTTGTGCGGGTTGCACAGGAGCAGCAGGCGGGCGCCGGTGCTCGTGAGCACGGCCTCCAGCGCGTCCAGGTCGCGCCGGTAGACGCCGTCGGCGCCGCGCACCAGCGGTGCTGGGGCCACCACGCGCCCCTGCTGCTCGACGACTTCCCGGAACGGGTAGTAGACGGGCTCCTCAATGACGACGGCGTCGCCGGGCTCGGTGAAGGCCCGCACCGCCGTCGCCAGCGCGGGAACGACACCCGGGGTGACGACGTTCCAGGCCGGGTCGATGCGCCAGTCGTTGCGGCGGGCGAACCAGGCGGTCAGGGTGGCGCCATAGGCGGCGTCGGGCTCGGTGTAACCGAAGATGCCGTGCCGCACCCGCCACAGCAGGGCGTTGACGATGCAGGGGGCGGTGGGGTGGTCCATGTCGGCTACCCATAGTGGCAGGGCGGTTTCGGGGCGGCCGCGGTCGGCGGCGAAGTCCCACTTGAGGCTGGCGGTTCCGGTGCGGTCGTGGATGACGTCGAAGGGCGAGGCGGAGGCGTGCGGGGCGAGGTCGGAGGCATCGGGGGCGACGGCGGAAGTCGCGGCGTCGGCCGGCGATGAGGCCACGGCTGTGGGCGAGTTGGCGTGCCGGGATTGGTTCGCTGTTGCGGTTGAGACGGACCCGGCGTCGGTGTCCGTGACGACGGTGGGGGCGAAGATGGTCATGGTGCTTCCTGTAAGGCTTGGGGCCGCCATATCGACCGACCTTGGCACGTCATTAGTGCCGGTTTCGATGCGTTACTTGTGCCGGTCTCGGTGGGTTGGGGTGGTGGGTTGGGGTGGGCGCGGTGCGCGCGGGCGCATGGCGGCGACGAACGGAGGATTGACGGGGCTTGAACGCGGGCCGGACGGATCAGACGACCGCGGAGTACGACGAGCGCCCGCAGGCGGCTCGGACTCTGACCGTTACTCGTGTAAACAGCGACGGCTGGCGCTGTCAGCGCATCTGCATTCGACGCATGCTCTCGGCGCGCACCATCAGGGTACGGGTCGTTGGCGTCGAAGCGATCATGGGGTGAGGGTAGCGGAGCCGACGCTGTGCATGTCAAGGGCGGTCGGGATACGATTTCCCGTCCGGCGCGGGCCGCGTGATGTGCCGGTGGCCGGCAGGCGGGGCCTTGGGGCAGTCAAGCAATGGCGGCTCGTAGGGGCGAATACATGCCGGAGCGCGGGAGCTCCCTCAGCTCCCTTCCTGGCGGCGGGCCTAGGAGGCGCTGGCGCGGGTAACCGGCGTTGACAGGCGGGCCAGCAGCGTTGGCAGAGTCCGTGCTAGGAAGGCAGTCAGGTCCGGTACTTCAGGACGTGCGCCGGCCGCAGCAGCCGCTCCCGCTGAGGCGTCATCGAGCCCGTCTGACAGCCCCATACGCATTGACCGCACGGCGGTGGCGAGGATGAGCTCGGTGGTGTCCGCAGGGCTGAGCAGGCACTCGCGGCCGATCGAGGCCAGCCCATCGACTAGCACTCCGACCAGGTGCTGCCGGAAGGCGGCGTAGCCCTCGCGCAGGGGGGAGGCCCCAGGCGCGTCCTCGGTGCGCGCGATGTAGGCGGCAAACTCATGCTGCAGCAGGAAGACCTCCCGCGAGATCGGCATCGCCCCAAGCAGCCGAGAGGCGAGCTCCGCCAGCCCGGAGGCGAGCTCGGCGTCACTCTCCGGGGCGGAGGAGTCCAGGTCTACCGGCATTGCCCCGGCCACGGAATCGTCGACGAAGTTGACGATGGCCTCCCACTGCTCCTCGGCCAGGCGCTGCACGAAGTGGTCCATGTCGGTGAAGTTGGAGTAGAAGGCCCCGCGGGTGAATCCGGCTCGGGAGCAGATGTCGCCCACCGAGGTGCCGCCGATGCCCTTGTTGGCAATGAGCTCGCGGCCGGCGTCCAGCAGTAGCGCCTGCGTCTGCGCGCGCCGCTCGGACGGGGTGACGCCGATGAGCCGACGCACCGCGGCCCGGCGGGCAGACAAACGCGCGCCCGCCGCCTCGATCAGCTCCTCGGCCTGCTCCCTGCTCTTGCTCATGTCCGGCTCATCATGTCATTTCGGGCCGCTCTGTGTCATTCGCGACATTCGTCGCGGCGGTGTGGAGAGCGTCGTGGGGGACTCGTTGGGCGTCTCCCCGGGTTTGTCCTCCCGGCATCCGGGGTGTTGTCAGGCCCGCCTGATACAGGTCTGTATTGAAGCTATCGATACAGATGTGTATCGTCAGTGTCCGTGACTCGGGGAGGCGGCTCAAGATGAAGAAACTCAGTGGCTCTCGTATCGCAAACCTGGTAGTGGTGGTGGCGGTGTCCATCGTCCCGCTGCTCTACGCCGGTCTGCTGACGCTCGCCTACCAGAACCCCACCAACCGGCTGGAAGACATCAAGGCCGCCGTCGTCAATGAGGACAGCGCCTATACGGCCACCCTCGCCAGTGGGCAGACCGAGACCCTCAACCTCGGCGCCGACCTCACCGAGGCCCTGACCCACCCCGACGGCGATGAGAACGTCGGCTTCACCTGGGAGCAGATGGACGCCGCCACCGCACAGGCGGACATGAACACGCAGAAGGTCCGCGCCATCCTCTACATTCCGGCCGACTTCTCCCAGGTCGCCTCCCGCGTCGGCTCCGACGACCCCTCCGACGCCGTCACCCAGGAGCTCAGGCTCGTCACCGACGACGGCATCAACTACCTGGCGGGCACCATGGCCGCCACCGTCGCCTCCGAACTGTCCAACCGCCTGGAGCAGCAGGGGGCCGAACGCGTACTGTCCACCCTGCTGCTGAGCGTGTCCACCATCCGCGAGGGGCTCGTGGAGGCCTCCGACGGCGCCACCGCCCTGGCCTCGGGCGCCGCCACCCTGGAGTCGGGCACCACCGACGCCGCCGACGGCGCGGCGCAACTGGCCGACGGCGCCACCACCCTTACGGTCGCCATAAGCGAATTGGCCTCCGGCGCCGTCACTCTTTCCGACGGCTTGACCGTGCTGGCGACCTCCACCTCCGCCGCCGCCGCCGGCTCCCAGCAACTGGCCGACGGCGTGGCGCAGCTATCGGCGGGAGCCTCCTCGGCCGCCTCCGGCGCGAGCACTTTGGCCGATGGCGCGGGCACCCTGGCCGACGGCACCTCCACCCTGGCCTCGGGCGCGGCCACGGTCGACTCCGGCGCCCAGCAGGTATCCACCGGCGCCACCTCGGCGGCTTCCGGGGCCGCCGAGCTGTCCACAGGGGCATCCACACTCTCCACCGGCGCCTCCACCCTGTCCGCCGGCGTGACCGACTACGTCGACGGCGTCGAGCAGGCATACGTGACCCTCAAGGACCGTATCGACCCCGGCGCCGAGCAGGTATCGGCGGGTGCGGACCAGCTGTCGACCAGCGTCGGCTCGGAGACCGACTCCTACAGCGGCGGGCAGGAGACGCTGTACGGCGCGGCCAATGACCTAGCAGCAGGGGCGCAGACCGCGGTCAGCGGGATCGGAGCGTCTACCGACTCGGCGGCCGCCGGCCAGCAGACCCTGTACGGCGCGGTCAACGACTACACCGGCGGGGTCGCCACCGCGCAGGCGGGGGCCGGGAAAGTCGCCGCCGCACTGGCCGGCGCCTATCAGCAGTGCGTGGCCGACCACGGCGAGACCGACACGACCTGCCAGGCGATCACCCAGGCCGCCGGCGGCCTGGGCACCACCGAGGACACGGCCCAGTCCGGCACCGTACTCGGAGGCCTGAACACCCTGACCGCCTCCAGCACCAGCGTGACCGGCGCCGTCGGCCAGGTCGCCTCCGGCGCGGAGCAGCTGTCCAGTGGCGCTACCAGCCTGCGCAGCTCCGTGGGGCACGTCGCGACCGGGGCGGAGCAACTGTCCTCCGGCGCCGCCGCGCTGGCCGGGGGGCTGGGGTCCGGCAACGATGTCTACAACGCCTCCACCGGCGCCGGCGCCACCCTGACCGGGGTGCTGGCGACCCTCTCGGCCCAGGGCACGACCCTGACCGCCGGCGCCAATACCCTCAGCAGTGGCGCCTCCCAGGTCGCTGCCGGCTCCAGCGACCTCTCCGCCGGGCTGAATACCCTGTCCAGCGGAGCGTCCACGCTCTCCACGGGTACGTCGCAACTGGCCACGGGCGCCGACTCCGTCAACACCGGCGCGCAGAGCCTGCGCACCGGAGCCGGGACGCTGTACAGCGGCCTGGAAACGCTCTCCTCCGGCGCCTCCACCGCGGCCACCTCCTCCCAGACCCTGGCCGACGGCGTAGGCCGCCTGTCCAGTGGCGCCTCCGCCGCCTCCTCCGGTGCGGGCACTCTTTCCGGTGGCCTGGACACCGCCCGCGCCGGGTCCTCCGCGCTGGCCACCGGAGCCGACACCCTGAGCGACGGCATGGGCCGGCTCCAGGACGGGTCCTCCGCGCTGGCCACCGGAGCGGATACCCTCAGCGAGGGCCTGTCGGACGGCGTCGACCAGATCCCCGACTACACCGCCTCGCAGCGGCGCACCATGGCCGATGTGGCTGCGGATGCCGCCAACGTCGACGCCGTCCGTGAGAACGCCGTAGCCAATAACGGCGCCGGCTTCACCCCGATGTTCATGAGCCTGTCCCTCTGGGTCGGCGCCATCGCCCTGTTCCTGGTGCTGCCCGCCCTGGACAAGCGCGACCACGGTGAGCGCTGGTACGCCTCGGCCGTCCGGCCCGCCACCACGGCCGCCCTGCTCGCCGTCGCCCAGGCCGTGGTCATGATGGTTGCGGTCAACGCCGCCGGTGAGATTCACGCCGCCAACCTGGTGGGCCTGTGCGCCATGGCGATCGCTGCGTCGCTGACCTTCGTCGCCGTCAACCAGGCCTGCGTGGCCACGCTCGCCTTCCGCGGCCGCTTCGTGTCCATCATCCTGCTCAGCCTGCAGATCACCTCCATGGGCGCGACCTTCCCGATCGAGACCACGCCGCGCTTCTTCCAGTGGATCCACCCCTACCTGCCGATGAGCTACACCCAGCTGGCCTTCCGCCGCCTGATCGCCGGCGGCGGCGTGGACGGGATCTACTTGAAGACGCTGGCGGTCCTGGCCGTCTGGGCGCTAATCGCGTGGGCGTTCATCCTGCTGGGCGCCCGCCTGCGCCGCGGCCCCAAGCCACTGCCAGCCGACAACGCCCTGGCGCCCACGGCGGCGTAAGCGGCGCTCCGGCCGGGTTAGCAGCCCCGGCGCGTGCGCCCGGGTTCCGAGGCCCCCGTTCGCTCTGATGCGAGCTTTTGCACCCTGGTGTATGGCAAATTGCCGCACACCAGGGTGCAAAAGCTCGCAGTAGGAGGCAAGTGTTCGTGGCCGTGGCGAGGGTGGGTGAGGGTGTCGGCCGCAGCCGGGCCACCTAGGCTAGGAGACCGTGTCGATCCCCGTTGCCCGCGCCCCGCGGCGGTGGCCCGCTTTCCTCTCAGTACAAGCGACCCCGCCGCCCGATCTGCCCACCACCCCGGGTGGTCTGCTGCGCGTGGTCACCCGCATGAGCGGGTCCGCCGTCGGCTGTGGCGTGTTGGTGGCCGCCGCCTCCTACCTGGCGCAGGCGCTCATCCCACTGGCCCTCGGAGACCTGCTCGACGCCGGTCTGGAAGCGGGCCTGACCACGCGGTTGCTGCCCGGGCTGGCCGCGCTGCTAGGCCTGGTGCTGCTCGGCTCACTCACCGCCGGCCTGGAGGACGCCGCCGGATTCGCCGCCTGGGCCGGCGCCTGGAAACCCACCATGCGCGGCCCCGCCCACCGCCTGGGCCTGCGTTCGCGCGCCGTCACCCGCCGGATCGCCAGCGGCGACGTGATCGCCACCATCACTGCCGACTCCGACAATATCGGCGAGCTGATGTACTTCGGCGTCAATGTCATCGGAGCGCTGGTAAGCGTCGTGGCCGTCGGCGTGCTCATGCTGCGCACCTCCGTGGCCCTGGGACTGCTGGTGCTGATCGGGCTGCCACTCGTGCTGGCGCTGGTGGCAGCCTTCGTCCGCCCCCTGAACCGGCGCCTGTCCCGGCAACGTGAGGAGCAGGGTCGCCTGTCCACCATCACCACTGACGCCGTGGCCGGGCTGCGCGTCCTGCGCGGCATCGGCGGTGAGGACGTCTACACCGCCCGCTACGCCGAGGCCTCCCGCCGGGTGCGCGACGCGGGCATTCGCGTCGCCTCCACCCAGGCGCTCCTGGCCACCGTCAAG
>NZ_PIZD01000059.1:10143-12963 GCF_010365615.1 Actinomyces sp. 565 | reverse complement strand
CGGCGCGGGCGCCCGCGCGGCCCTGACCGGCGCCATCACCCCCGGCCAACTGATCACCTTCTACGGCTACACCGCCTTCCTAGTGGGGCCGCTGGGCGTGATGGCCGACCTGATCCAGTTCTCCACCCGCGCCTGGGTGGGCGCCCGCAAGGTGGCCCGCATTGAGGCGGTCGAGCCACTCACCGACGACGCCGGCATCGTCCCCGGGACGCACCTGGACCCGACCGGCGACCTGACCGACCTCACCTCCGGGGTGGTGCTGCCAGGCGGGCGGATGACCGCCCTGGTGTGCGCCGACCCCGCCCGGGCCGCCTCCCTGGCCGTGCGTCTGGGCCGCGCCGACGACGCCGACGGCCCCGTCGCGCTCGGCGGCACCGATCTGCGGACGGTTCCGCTGGAGGAGGTGCGCCGCACCATCGTCTTCTCCGGCGCCCACGCCGAGGTCTTCGCCGGGACGCTAGCCGAGGAGATCCTCGGCGACGAGATCCCGCTGTCCGGTCCGCGCTCGACCGCCGACGTCATCCGCTCCGGCGCACTGGCCGGCGCCCACGGCGACGAAGGACCCGCCGCTGGAGGAGGTGCGCCGCCACTGACCCCCGCCCAGCGGGAGCGCGCCGAACATGCCCTCGACGTCGCCGCGGCGGGCGACGCCCTGGACTCCCTCGGCGGCCTGGACGGTCAACTCACCGAGAAGGCCCGCAACGTCTCCGGTGGGCAGCGTCAGCGCCTGGCCCTGGCCCGCGCCGTCGCTCGCCGTGCGCCCGTTCTGGTGCTGGTAGAGCCCACCAGCGCCCTGGACTCCCATACCGAGGATCTGGTGGCCCGGCGACTGCGCGAAGACCGCCGCGGACTCACCACCATCGTCGTCACCGCTTCTCCGCTGCTGCTGGGCCGCTGCGATGAAGTGGTGCTGCTCGACGTCGTCGCGGCGCAGGTGCGTGAAATCGCGCGCGGCACCCACCACGAGCTGAGCGCGCTGGACGCCTACCGGGCCGTCGTCGAACGCGGGGTCGAGGCGGGAGGGAGGCAATGAACCGGCGCCTGCCCGTGGCCGACGCCGTTGCCGTACGCCGTCGCGCCCTCGAGTTGATCAGGGAGCACAAGGGCGCCGTGGCCGCCGTAACCACTCTCCAGCTGTTGGCCGCCCTGGCCGCGGTGGGCATCCCGCGGGTGCTCGGAGACATGGTGGATCTGGTGGCAGGCGCCGAGGGCGCTGCGGCCGCCTCCGTGGCCGGGCGGCTGCAGGGGCTCATCGCCGTCGTCATCGCCCTGGCGATAGGAAACGCCGTCCTGACCGGCTGCGGCGAGTACCTGGCCCGCGTACTGGGGGAGCGGGTCTTCGCCGAGCTGCGTGAGCGTCTGGTCGGTTCTGCCATGCACCTGCCGCTGTCGGTGGTCGAGTCCGCCGGCACCGGTGACCTGTTGGGGCGCACCGGCCGCGACCTGGAGTCCATCCGCAACGTCGTCCAGCGGGGTGTCAGCCAGATCCTGGTGATCGTGCTGACGCTGCTTACGATCGTCGTCGCCGCAGTGATCACCTCCCCAAGGCTCAGTCCCGCCATGATCGTGCCGCTGCTGGCTGTGGTGCCGGTGTGGCACTGGTACCTGCGGCATGCGGTGCCCGCCTACCGGGCCATGAACGCCATGTGGGCCGAGGTCGACGGCGTCATCGCCGAAACCGCCGACCAGGCCGACACCGTTGACGCTCACGCGCTCGGGGCGCGCCGCAACCGCATCCTGGATCGCGCCACGATCGAGGTCTGGTCCACCGAGCAGTACACACTTTGGCTGCGCATCGTCCTGCTAACCGCGTTGGGGCTGGGGTCATTCGTGCCGGTGATCGCCGTCGTCGCCTGGGGCGCCTGGTTGGCCGGCCGTGGTGCCGTCACTCTCGGGGCCATAACCACGGTGGCGCTGTACGCCATCCAGTTGCGCACACCCGTTTCGGAGGTGACTTACTGGATCGACTCCCTGCAGTCGGCGGGTGCGGCCATGTCCCGGATCGTGGGTGTGGAATTGGTACGCCCCGACCGGGATGCCACCAGCGGGGCGGTCACGGGTCGGCCACCGCGTGCGCGCGGCGTCTCATACGCCTACCGGCCCGGACACGACGTCCTGCATGACGTCGATCTGGAGCTGATCCCGGGGGAGCGACTGGCCGTGGTCGGCCCGTCCGGCTCGGGCAAGTCCACGCTCGGCCGCATGCTCGCCGGCGTTCACCCGCCCACCCGCGGGCGGGTTACGGTGGGTGACGGTGAGGACGGCGATGGAATCGACCTGACCGCGCTCACGGAGGACGCCCTGCACCGCGAGGTGGCACTCGTGACCCAGGAGCACCACGTCTTCGCCTGCAGCCTGGCGGACAACCTGCGACTGGCGCGCACCGACGCCACCGACGCCGAGCTCAAGCGAGCACTGGAAGTAGTGGGGGCTGATGACTGGGTGGGGGGTCTGTCCGACGGCTTGGAGACCCTTGTCGGCGCCGGCGGCGCGCAGCTGACTCCTGGGCAGGCCCAACAGGTGGCACTGGCTCGCATCGTGCTGATGGACCCGGCCACACTCGTGCTGGATGAGGCCACCAGCCTGTTGGATCCGAGCGTCGCCCGATCCGCCGAGCGCTCGCTGGATGCTGTCCTGGCTGGGCGTACCGTGGTGGCAATCGCTCACCGACTGGACACGGCCGCGGCCGCCGACAGGGTGGCGGTGGTGATTGACGGGCGGATTGTGGAACTCGGTCCGCATGCGGAGTTGCTGGTGGCCGAAGGGGAGTACACCCGCCTCTGGCGCGCCTGGGCCAGCCGCTGAGCGCCGCTCACCCCA
>NZ_PIZD01000059.1:0-9855 GCF_010365615.1 Actinomyces sp. 565 | reverse complement strand
CTTCCCTTCCCTTCCCCGCGAGACCGGCACTTGTTACGTGCTGAGACCGGCACTTGTTACGTGCTGAGACCGGCACTTGTTACGTGCTGAGACCGGCACTTGTAACGTGTCGAGGTCGGTCGGAATGCGTACGCATTTGGCTCTCACGTACGCGAGGCGGTGTAGGAGGGTGGTCTCGAGGGCACGGAGTGCTCCATGCGTAGGCGGCCGGGCCACAGGCGGCGCTTACCGGTCTCGGTACGTAACTTTGACCGATCTCGGCGGTAATAAGGCTCTTCCGGTTTGTAGGTGTGGTGGTTGGGGTCGGGGCTGTGGTTTGGGTGGTTGTTGTCGGCAGGCGCCGAGCTGGCGAGTACGACCCCGTGATCCCCAGGCCCTCCACGTTCGGGAGGGTTTGGGGCTGATAAGGACGTTCTCGCTGAACCAAGGACGTTCTCGGGCCGCAGAGGACGTACTCGCCGGACCAGGGGCGTCTCGGGCAGGCGAGGTCGTTCTCGGGCGGGCGGTGCTGACTTGCGACGAATCCTTGGGATCATCTGGGTGCCGGACCGGAGGCCGCGACCATTGACGACGTACGCCGGTGATCTTGGAGCCCTACTCGACACGCCCCGGGCCAAGACACGACCGCCCGGGCGCCGACCCGACTTGTGCGCCCATGCGCCCCCGGATGACGGTTCGGTACTTGGCGTGACGGTTCGGCACTTGGCACCAACGCTTCGGCATGAACAGCGACGGTACGTACCCCTGGGTGCCGAACCGTCACAAGAAGGTACGAACCGCCGACCAGAATATACGAACCCTGACGCGAAGGCATGAACCGTCGCGCCAGCGCACGAGCCCTCAGGCCCACACGCCCTCAAACACCAAGTACCGGTCTCGATGCGTCACAAGTGCCGGTCTCAGCGTGTCACAAGTGCCGGTCTCAGCGTGTCACAAGTGCCGGTCTCGATGCGTCACAAGTACCGGTCTCAGCGTGTCACAAGTGCCGGTCTCGGCGTGAAAGGCGGGTGAAATGGTTGCAGTAGTTGCAGGTTGTGGTTTCGTGCCGTAGGCTCGGCGCATCCCCGTCCGATCGGCTTGGATCCGGACATATCCCGCTCTACCCGCCAAGATGTGGGCAGGGGAACTCAGACGAAGGAGTCCTCGTGCGCTTGCAAGACTTGCATGTCGGGTGGCATCGGCGTTCTCGCGCCCTCGGTGCCGTCGCCGCGACCACCCTAACCCTGTCCGCCGGAGCCATAGGCCTGGCCGCGCAACCCGCCGCCGCCGTCGCCGACGAGACGGCCCCCGCATCCGTCGCGCTGGTCGGCTCGCTGCAGGATGAGCTCGGTTGCAGCGCCGACTGGGACCCCGCCTGCGACGCCACCGAGCTGACCGACGTCGACGGCGACGGCACCTGGGAGTACACCGCCACGGTGCCCGCCGGCGCCTACGAGATCAAGGTCGCCCTGAACGACTCCTGGGACACCTCCTACGGCAAGAACGGCGGCGCCGACAACATCCCCCTCACCCTCGCCGGCGACGCCGAGCTCACCTTCACCTGGAACCAGGACAACCACCGCATTGGGCTGGTCTCCACCGACCTGACCGGCGACTACACCGACGCCGACGCCGCCCTGGCCGCCGCCCCGGTGCGCCAGGGCACGGCTGAGCAGTTCTACTTCGTTCTCACTGACCGCTTCGCCAACGGCGACACCTCCAACGACGCCGGCGGACTCACCGGCGGCCGCGACATCACCGGCCTGGACCCCACCGACAAGGGCTACTACCACGGCGGCGACATCCAGGGACTGATCGACCACCTGGACTACATCCAAGGCCTGGGCACCACCGCCATCTGGCTTACCCCCTCCTTCACCAACCAGCCCGTCCAGGGCAGTGGGGCGGACGCCTCCGCCGGCTACCACGGCTACTGGATCACCGACTTCACCTCCATCGACCCCCACCTGGGCGGTAACGAGGCACTCGCACAGCTGCGCGACGCCCTCCACGCGCGCGGCATGAAGCTGTACCTGGACATCATCACCAACCACACCGCCGACCTCATCAGCTACGAGGAGGGCACCTACTCCTACGTCGAGACCGCCGACGTGCCCTACACCGACGCCGACGGCAACGTCATCGACATCTCCGCCCTGGCCGGCCAGGAAGACTTCCCGACCCTCGACGCCGCCACTTCCTTCCCCTACACGCCCGTGCGCAACGGCGACGTCATCCCCGAGGTCCTCAACGACGTCACCCTGTACCACAACCGCGGCGACTCCACCTGGACGGGGGAGTCCACCACCATGGGCGACTTCCAGGGCCTGGACGACCTGATGACGGAGAACCCGATCGTCGAGCAGACCTTCGAGGACGTCTACACCGCCTGGATGGACTTCGGCGTGGACGGCTTCCGCATCGACACCGTCAAGCACGTCAACTACGAGTTCTGGCAGGCCTGGACCGTCGCCATCGACGCCCACGCCGAGGCCACCAACCCGGACTTCTTCACCTTCGGCGAGGTCTACGATGCCGACGCCACCAAGACCAGCCCCTACGTGCGCGGCACCGGCATGGACGCCACCCTCGACTTCGCCTTCCAGGCCGCCGCCCAGGGCTTCGCCCGGGGCCGGCCGACGACGAACCTGAGCACTTTCTTCGCCACCGACGACTACTACACGACCACTCACTCCAGCATCTATGCCGAACCCACCTTCCTGGGCAACCACGACATGGGTCGTATCGGCTACCTGCTGGGCGGCGGCTCCGGCAGCGAGGAGCTGCTAATCCGCTCCGAGCTGGCCCACTCGCTGATGCTGCTGACCCGCGGTCAGCCGGTCATCTACTACGGTGACGAGCAGGGCTTCGCCGGCTCCGGCGGGGACAAGGACGCCCGCCAGGACATGTTCGCCACCCAGGTGGACCAGTACGCGAACGAGCAGCTCATCGACGGCACCGTCGCCGGCTCCACCGACCGCTACGACACCGGCTCCGCGCTCTACCGGCACATCGCCACTGTGTCCCAGCTGCGCGCCACCTACCCGGCGCTGTCCACTGGCTCCCAGATCGAGCTGTACTCCCAGGACTCCGCCGGCGTATACGCCTTCGCCCGCGTGGACCGCGACGAGAAGATCGAGCATCTGGTCGCCCTGAACAATGCCGGCGAGGACCAGGTGGTCACCTTCAACACCCTCACTCCCGGCGCCGCCTACACCCCGCTGTACGGCACCGAGCAGGCGGTCACGGCCGACGCCGACGGCACGGTCACGCTGACCGTGCCCGCGTTAAGCGCCGTCGTGCTGCGCGCCGACGCCACCGTCGCCGCCACCGAGAACCCCGCAGTCGAGTTCGCCACCGCCTACGGGACGAACCTATCCGGCGCCACCGCCGAGATCGCCGCCGCCACCGCGGCCGGCCGCTGGGCGGAGACCACCTTCTCCTACCGGCCGCTCGGTACCGAGGAGTGGACCGTCGTCGGCACCGCCGAGGATGACACCCCGCGCGTGTACGCGGACCTGTCCGCGGTGCCCACCGGCACCGTCCTGGAGGTGCGGGCGGTAACGACCGACGCCGCCGGCAACCGGGCCGCCACCTCCACCCTCGCCGTCGTAGGCGCCGACCTGACCGGCGCCGAGCCCGAGGCCAAGCCGGATGCCCCCATCGACGGCCTCGAGGTCACCATCCCCGGCGACCACAACACCGAGATGGGCTGCATCTCCGACTGGCAGCCCGACTGCGAGCAGGCGCTGCTCACCCAGGACCCGGTCTCCGGCCTGTACACCGGCACCTTCGACATCCCCGCCGGCACCTGGCAGTACAAGGTCGCCATCGGCGGCACCTGGGACGAGAACTACGGCGCCGATGGCGTCCCCGGCGGCGACAACATCTACTACACCACGGACGGCCTAAAGCCCGTCACCTTCTACTACGACGCCCGCACCCACCTGGTGTGGCACGAGGTCACGGAGCCGCCCGCAGCCGATCCCGGCGCGGAGCCCACTGCCGTCCCGACGGCCCCTTCCACGTCGGTGCCCGGCGCGGATCCGAGTGCCGAGGCGACGGCGTCGGCGCAGCCCGGTGCCTCCGCGCAGAGCACCGCGCCCGCGGCGGTTGGGGGAAGCACCGCGCCCGCGGCGGTCGGGGAGAGCACTGCGCCCGCGGCTACGGCGGCTGCCACTGCCCCCGGTGGAACGGCTACGGTCCCCGCAGGCGGCGGTGCAGCGCCGTCGGCGACCGCGACCGTCCCTGCTGAGGGGGCTTCGCCGTCGTCCTCCGCGACACCCGCCGGCGCCACCGGCGCGCTGGCCCGTACCGGAGCCATCGGGGTCATGCCGCTGACCGTGGCCGCGCTGGCGCTGATCGTGGCGGGGGCGCTCCTGCACCGGCGTCGCCGCGCCTGAATCGCGGCGCGCAACAACGCGGGCGGCGCCCGGGACCGAGTGGCTGGTTCCGGGCGCCGCCCGCATCGTTGCCTGCCGCCCACGTCCGCGCTTGCGGCCGGGGTCCTCTACTACGCCGGTTACTGCTCTAGTACGCGCGTTAGGTGTTTGTTGAAGGGGCCCCGGCCCTTCAACAGAGGTCTAACCGGCGTAGTAGACGCCGAAGGGGCGTAGCAAACGCCGGCCGGCCCCGCCAGCGCCGCAACGCCAGCCGGGACGGTCCCGAAGGCACTCGCCTCCGCACCGTCCCGGCGGGTTTGCGTGATGGTCTGCGCGGTCGAGGACTCAGCTCACGCGATCACCACGACCGCGGCGGGCATTGGCGTACGCGCCGACGGCGAGCAGGGCCAGGCCGCAGACGATCCAGGCCGTCAGCACCCATGGGCTCGCCCCCATGCCGGCGCCGTCGAAGTAGGCGGCGGAGCGCAGCCAGGTGCCGGCCGCCCCGACGGGCAGCAGCTGCCCGAATGCTCCCCACCCGCTGGGGAGCCACTGCCACCCGGTGGCGAGGCCGGAGAGCGGGTTAGCCACAAACAGCATGATTACGGCGCCTAGCCCTATGCCGGCATAGCCCATCAGCTCCTGCAGGCCGATCAGCGTCAGGGAGATCGCCGCAATGCCGAGGGTCAGGCCCGCCCACAGCAGCAGGAAGGAGCCGGAGACGGCGCCGAACCAGCTCTGTAGCACGACGGCGACGCACAGCCCGCCAAGTGCGGCGATTGCCGTCGCCCCCAGCACGCGCTTCCACGGAGAAGTGCGCAGTACCAGGCTCAGGATCACGCCCGAGGCGAGGCCCCCGAACACCAGCGGCAACGCTACCGAGGACAGGGCCACTCCGGCCGGGTCGTCGGCGGGCAGGGGGGCGACGTCGGTTACGGTGACCGCCTGCGAGGCACTCGCCTCCTGCTGGACCTGTGCGAGCGTGGCGGCGTCGGCGCCCTGCGCCTGGGCTGCGGCCACGGCCTGCGCGTCAATCTGTGCCTCCAGTGCGGTGGCGAGGTTGGTCAGCAGTGCGGAGTAGGGGCTGCCCGCGCCGGAGGCGGTTACCACCTCGACTTGCTGGCCCGACTCGTCGGCGGTGATGGCGATCCCGCCGATGGCCTCACGGTTCTCAACCGCGCTGGTCACCGCCTGGGTGTCCTCGACGACGGTCACCTTGAACACTCCGGGTGCGGAGGTCTCCAGCTGACTCAGCAACTGGTCCTGTGCGGCCTCCGGTGCCGCGAGCGCCAGGGGCAGGTCCTTGGCGCCGGAGCCTATGGACGGCGCCAGGAACGCCAGGAGCATGAGGATGATGACGGCGGGAATGCCGATGGTGGCGAGCAGGAGCCCGCGGGTGGAACGCCGCGGGTCCTGGGGCGCGGCGGGGACCTGCGCCGGGGTGGTTCGTGGGGTGCTCATCGCTTGCTCGATTCTGTAAGTGGAACGATATGCTCCGGATGTGTTCCGGAGCGTATCGCTCCGGATGTAGTCTGGGCAAGCCTGCGGGGACATCCGCGGGGGAGAGGAGCATCACTATGCGCGTGGACGCCGCCGCCAACCGCGAGGCGATCGTCGAGGCTGCCAAGAACCTATTCGCCGATGTCGGCGTAGACGTCCCCGTCAGGAGGATTGCGGCTCAGGCGGGCGTCGGCATGGGGACGCTGTACCGGCATTTCCCGGACCGGATGAGCCTGGTGGTCGGGGTTGCCGACGCGGTCTACGAGCGCCTGGACGCGGCCGCGGGGCGCTGCGAGCAGGCCTGGGGAAGGGCCCCCGAGGCTGCCTGGGCGGGCTTCGTGCACGAGCTGGCAGCGCTGCGGTTGGGGCGGCTGCTGATGCAGGTCGGCGGCAGTTCCGACCTGTTCGCGGCGGGTGGTCCCGGGCCCGGCCTGCGCGAGCGCGCCCTCACGCGAATCGCGCAGGTGCTTGAGTGCGCGCACGCCGCGGGGCTTGTGTGTCAAGACGTCGACCCCATCCGATTTCAGGTTGGCGTGGTCGAATTATCCCGGCCGCTGGGGGCGGCCGTCGATGAAATGGCCCCCGGCTGGCAGGACTGGCTGGTTGACGTCTACCTGCGGGGGCTGCGACCCTAGGGGCGGGGCCGGTCGAGTGTGCTGTGAGCACTGTGCTGCGCGGCTGCCCTGCGGCTGCCCTGTGGTTGCCGCGCCGCTGTTGCGCGGTGAGGCTGCTGTGAACGACCACTCGGACCACATCGCCGTGGTGTCTTGACAGATGTTGGCTGTTCCTGGAAGCGTCGGGCTAGACTCGCGCCAACAGGCAGGAAGGTGTTCCTATGGCCATCGTCGTCCCGGTGCATCACGACGCCCCGGTCCGCCACGAGCTTCCCGGGGTTGGGGAGGCCCGCGCCTACTGGGTGGATGAGACCACCCTCGCCTGGCCCGCCGACCTGCTGCCGGCGATGGTTGACGTAGGGGCGCTGAGCGCACCCCCGACGGAGGGGGCCACAACCCGCACACCCGTAACCTTCGGGCTCGTGACGTCCCCCGAAGGGGGCGCGCGCATCGTGGACGGGATTTTGGACCGAGGCCCCGGCGGCACGGAGATCCCCCTATCCATCGTCGGCTCCCTGGAGGATCTGCTCGGGGAGGAGGCCATGGCCGCACACCCCGCCCTGCGCGGCTACCTGGCCCTGTCATTGGAGGACGAGTTCGGTGGCCGCAGCGTCGAGCGCGAGGACATAACACTGCTGCTGACCGGTCAGCTGGCGGTGGTGCAGCGTACCTCGGCCTCCACCGGTGGCTGGATCACTGCCTTCACCGGCGTGCAGACCTGGCCCCTGCTCGACCGCCTGTACGCAGGCGCGGCGGCCCGCGACGGCTCGGCCCCGCTCGGCGCCGGCATCGGCCCCGACGGCGCACCCACCTTCGCCCTGTGGGCACCCACCGCCGTCGACGTCGTCCTGCTCGCCTGGCCCACCGGCGACCCGACCGGCTCCGCCCCGCTGGCGGAGGGGGACCCGGTTCGCGTGCCCGCAGGTCGCGCTGACGCCGAGTCCTGGGACGGCCGCTGGGAGGTGGGTGGCCCAGCCGCCACCGCAGCCGGCATCGACGCCGGCGCGCAATACCTGTGGGAGGTGAGCGTGTATGTCCCCTCCACCGGAAAGGTGGAGACGAACCTGGTCACCGATCCCTACTCGCGCGCGCTGACCGTGGACTCGCGCAGGAGCGTCGTCGTCGACCTGGGGCAGCGCGCGCTCAAGCCCTCGAACTGGCGGGAGAACCTGAGCCCCGTCGTCGCCAATGACGCGGCCCGCGCCATTTACGAGCTGCACGTGCGCGACTTCTCCGCAGCCGATGGCTCCGTGCCAGAAGAGCTGCGCGGCACCTACGCGGCCTTCTCCCTCGCCTCCGCGGGAACCCGTCACCTGCGCAGTCTCGCTGCCGCGGGCATCGACACCCTCCACCTGCTGCCCACCTTCGACTTCTGCTCCGTGCCCGAGGAGCGTGCCGCCCAAAGCGTCCCGGAGATTCCCGCCGACGCCTCCGCGGCCTCGCGCCGCCCACAGGCCGCCATCACCGCCGTCGCCGATCAGGACGCCTACAACTGGGGCTACGACCCCTGGCACTGGTTGGCCCCCGAGGGCTCCTACGCGCGGGCGGGCAGGCAGGACGGCGGGGCGCGCGTATACGAGTTCCGGGAGATGGTCGGCGCCATCCACGGCATGGGCCTGCAGGTGGTGCTCGACCAGGTCTTCAACCACACCGGGGCCTCGGGCCAGGATCCGCACAGCGTGCTCGACCGGATCGTGCCCGGCTACTACCACCGGCTGGATGCCGCGGGGAACGTGGAGATGTCCACCTGCTGCAACAACATCGCCACCGAGCACCGCATGGCCGAACGGCTCATGATTGACGCCTGCGTCTCCTGGGTGGTCGACTACCGGGTCGACGGCTTCCGCTTCGACCTGATGGGTTACCACTCACTGGCAACCATGACGCATCTGCAGGAGGCCCTGGCCGAGGTCGCCGATGACGCGGTCGGGCACTGCATCTACCTGTACGGCGAGGGCTGGAACATGGGGGAGGTGGCGAATAACGCCCTGTTCACCCAGGCCAAGCAGGGGCAGGCGGGCCTGCTGGGCATTGGCACATTCAACGACCGTGTGCGTGACGCCGTCCACGGCCGCAGCGATGACACCGACCCGCGCGTGCCGCAGGGGCTGGGTAATGGCGAACTGACCGACCCCAACGGCTATGACGACCGCTCCGAGGAGACCAAGCGCAATGACCTGGCCTGGCGCACCGACCTGGTTCGCCTGGCCCTGGCCGGCAACCTGCGGGACTTCGAGCTGCATGCCGCCGGCGCGCAGTGGGTCAGAGGTGAGGAGATCAGCTACGGCGATCAGCCCGCCGCGTACGGGTACGCCCCCACCGACGCCATCAACTACGTCGATGCCCACGACGACGAGACCCTGTTCGACCGGCTCGCCTACAAGCTGCCGCTGGGCACGTCCATGGCCGAGCGCATCCGCATGAACACGCTGTGCCTGGCCACCGTCACGCTCGGGCAGTCACCGTGCTTCTGGGCAGCGGGCACGGAGCTGCTGCGCAGCAAGTCACTGGACACCGACTCCTACAACTCCGGCGACCACTTCAACGCTATCGACTGGACCGGGCAGGACAACGGTTGGGGCCGTGGCCTGCCGCCGGCCGCCCGCAACTTCGATGCCTGGGTGGTGCAGGCCGGCATCCTCATGCGCGAGGACCTGCGCCCAAGTGCACAGGACATCGCCACCGCCCGGGCGCAGGCGCTCGACCTGCTGCGACTGCGGCGCTCTAGCCACTTGTTCTCCCTGGGGTCGGCCGCGCTGATACGCGAACGGGTGTCCTTCCCGAGCGGCGACTTCGACACGCCCGGGCTGGTGATCATGCTGATAGATGACGGCGCCGGGGCAAGTGACATCGACCCGGACTTGGACGGGCTGCTCGTGGTGATCAACCCCGCCCCCGGAACCGTCGAGCAGCGGGTGGATGCGCTGGTGGACCGCTACTTCGAGCTGAGCGACATCCAGATGGAGGGCGCCGACCCGATCGTGAAGGACACCCGCTTCGACGCGGGCACCGGCACCATCACCATCCCCGGCCGCACCGTCGCCGTCCTGTACGAGCGCTGACCATGCGCACTGGCCACAAGCGCTGACCACCGCCCTTCGCCCCTCGCGAGACCGGCACTTGTGACACGCTGAGACCGGCACTTGTGACGTGCTGAGACCGGTTCTTGGTGTTTGAGGGTGTGTGGGTCTGGGGTTCGTGTGTTGTCGGGACGGTGTTGATGTGACGGTTCGTACCTTCGCGTCAGGGTTCGTATGTTCTGGTCGGCGGTTCGTACTTTGTTGTGACGGTTCGGCACCCGGCGGTACTGTGTTGTCTCATGACTTCTGGGACTGTTGGATCTCATGACATCTGGGAGTGTCAGAAGTCGTGAGATTCTG
>NZ_PIZD01000058.1:135983-142843 GCF_010365615.1 Actinomyces sp. 565 | reverse complement strand
CAGAATCTCACGACTTCTGACACTCCCAGATGTCATGAGATCCAACAGTCCCAGAAGTCATGAGACAACACAGTACCGTAGGGGTACGTAGCGTCACCGAACGGTACGAAGCGTCGGTGCAAAGGTACGAACCGTCACCGGAAGTGCCGAACCGTCGCGCGGGGCGCACCAGCGTGCCCACCCGGTCCGCGCCCCTCGCAGCGGCGCACGCACCAGGGTGCCGACGCACGGCGACAGCATCACCGGCGTCTGCTGCGCGCAGGCGGGCAAGCAGCCCGTGACGGCCCCTGAACCGGTTGACCGGCGCAGCAGCCCGTCGTCGGCAAGCGCGGTTATATGGCCGTGTAGCCGCCGTCGACGGGGATGGCAGTGCCGGTGACGTAGGCAGAAGAAGGCGCGGCCAGGAACAGGGCGGCGGCGTCGAGCTCACCCTCCTGCCCGTAACGACCGACAGGAATGGCACGCTGGGCGTGCTCCTGGAAAAAGTCGGAGTCGAGGGTCTGGGTGGTCAGCTCGGTGTAGAAGTAGCCGGGGCAGATCGCGTTGACGGTAATGCCGTACTTGCCCCACTCGGCGGCCAGCGCCCGGGTGAGGTTCACGAGCCCGCCCTTGGCGGCGTGGTACGGGGCGGAGCCGGCCACCATATTGCCCACCAGGCCATACATGGAGGAAATGTTGACGATCCTGCCGTAGCCGGCCGGAATCATCGCCTTCTTCGCGGCGGCGCGCGCCACGCGGAAGGAACCCAGCAAGTCGATGTCGAACTCCTGCTGGAACTGCTCATCGGTCATGTCCTCCGCCGGGCCGACGGCACCGGTGCCCGCGTTGTTGACCAGGATGTCGAGCCGTCCGAACTTCTCCAGGACGGCGTCCACGACCGCCTCCACATTGGCGGTGTCGGTGATGTCGCAGCGGATGGCAAGGGTCTGCACGCCGAACTCCGTGGCGATCTCGGCCGCGACCGCCTCAATGCGCTCCACGCGGCGGGCGACGGCGACGATACTCGCGCCCGCCGAGGCCAGCGCCTTGGCCATCTGCACCCCCAGGCCGGAGGAGCAGCCGGTGACGAGGGCGACCTGTCCGGTCAGGTCGAAGTAGTTACGGTCCATGGTGTCCGAGAGGCCTTTCTATCGGGAAGTGCCAGGTGGCGGGGTGGTTCGGAGAGGCTGTGAACGCTAGGCGACGCCGGGATCGGTCAACGGCGACCGCACCAGGCGTGAGGCGAGCCTATGTGCTTAGACCTCCCGCTGGGAAGGATTGTCGTATTCATCGGTGCGGTGCTTACCCACCAGTACGGCGGCTGAGCAGGCTCCATTACTCCAAGCTCCCGACCAGGCGCACCACCGCCCGGGGCTCGTCGGCCTCCACCACCACACCCTCAAACACGAAGCGCCCTGAGGCGAGCGGATACGGTTACGCCCAGGTCAGAGCCTCTGGGAGGTGCGGTAGTAGAGCACCGCGATCTGGGTGCGGTTGCGCAGGCCGAGCTTGGCCAGGATCGCACTGATGTGGTTACGCACGGTGCCCTCGCTCAGGTGCAGCCGGTCCGCCGTCTCGGCGTTGTCGAGCCCCTCGCTGATGGCCTGAACCACCTCGTACTCGCGCGCGGTCAGCGCGGCGAAGGCAGACGGACGGGCGCCCTCCGACGTCGCCGGGCCCGCCGCCAGTCCCATGGCGGCGGTGCGCTCGAGCACCCGCCCCTCCAGGACGCGCATTCCGGTCATGACGCTGCGCAGTGCCGGGGCGATCTGCGCCACGTCCTGCTTGATCAGGTAACCGCGGGCACCCATGCGCAGGGCCCGCACGATGTACTCGTCGTCGGCGAAGGTGGTCAGGAAGACCACCTTCGCGTCCGGATCCAGGGCAAGGACCTGTTCGGCCGCGTCCAGTCCGTCGCCTCCGGGCATCTGTATGTCCAGCAGCAGGATGTCGGGCCGCCGCTCCCGGAAGCCCGCCACCGCCTCCTGTCCACTGGCGCCCACGCCGACCACGTCGATGTCCGCCTCGGCCCCCAGGATCGTGGCCAGGGAATGGGCGAGCAGACGATCGTCGTCGACAATCATTACCTTCACGTGGTCTCCTTTGGGATCGTCGCGAGCACCGTGAACCTCGGACGAGTCAGGATACGGAGTGTTCCCCCGAGGGACTCGACCCGATCGGCCATGGAGCGCGTGCCGAGCCCGAGACCGTCGGCGCCAGGCTGCGGGCTGCGCAGCAGCTGTGGGGACTCGGCCCACGCCGGGACGGCGCCGTCGTTGGCGACCGTCAGCCGCCAGAATCCGGGGAAGTCGGCGACCGTCACCCAGGCAGTCTTAGCCCTGCCGTGGCGGGCGGCGTTGGTCAGGGCCTCGCGCGCCACCGCGACCAGGCAGCGTGTCACCGGTGCCGGTGGAGACACGGCCGAAGCACAGTCAACCCTAGCCTGGTTGATGCCGCAGCCTGCGGCGAGCCGGTTGAGCGCCACGGCCAGGTCCTCGCCCTTCTCGTCCAGGGCATGAACCCCGGCGCGCATGGCAGACAGCGCCTCGTCGGCTGTCTGCTCGATCCGCTTCAGGTCGGCCACCAGCTCCGGGCCGCCCCTATGGGCGACCTGGGCGGCATGCACCTGGAACAGCAGTCGAGTGAGCAAGTGCCCGACGCCGTCATGGATCTCCCGGGCGATCCGGGTGCGCTCTGCCAGCGCGGCCGCACGCGTATCGTGGTCCTGGGCTTCCTCCAGCCGCGTCTGCGTCTCCTGCAGCACGGTAACCCGGTGCTGAAGATCGTCTCGGACGGCGTGCAAGGCGCTGTGGGCACGGTCCACCTGCCCGGAACGCACCGCCAGCAGGGCGGCCACCGCCGCCAGGACCACCGCCACCGACACAGCAGTGTCGGGATCGCCCCGCAGCGCCAATGCCAGGGGCGCCACACAGGTCGCCGCACCGACCCACACCCAACGACGCCCCCGATCCGAGACCGCCCCCACCAGCTCATAGACGGCCAGTGGAACCCCCACAATGGCGGCACGGTCCACGCATCCCGCCAGCAGGTACGCGGCCGGTAGGGCACCCGCGGCCGGCCACCGTCCCCAGGCGGCACAGGTGCCACTGCAGGTAACGGCAACCAGGAACCACACGATCGTCGTCGGCATGGGCATACCGAAGGCCAACACCAGGACGGCGCAGGCTCCCAGCACCACGGCCCTGTCCGTCAGCTCCCTCACGCCTCGATTATGGACGATGGCGACCCGGCCGGCGGAGCCGACGACGCCCCTGACGTTTGTCATGCCCGCGCCGCCACCTCATGACAGCAGGCACTTCCGGCACCGAGCCGCCTCGCGCGACCATGGCCCCGAACACGGTCCGCGGACGAAAGGAGACGACGTGTCCGACATGGCGGTGGTCGTTGATGACCTGGTCAAGCGCTACGGGGAGCTGGTCGCCGTTGACGGGCTGTCGCTCAGCGTCGCCTCCGGGGAGATCCTGGGCCTGCTCGGCCCCAACGGCTCGGGCAAGACCACGGCGCTCAATTGCATACTGCAGCTGCTCACCTACAACCGGGGCGAGATCAGCATCTTCGGCGAGCCGATGTCGGCCACCGCCTACGAGCTCAAGCGGCGAATCGGGGTGGTACCGCAGGAGGTGGCCGTCTTCGAGGAACTCACGGTGCGGGAGAACATAGACGCCTTCTGCTCCCTGTACGTCTCCGACCGCGCCCGCCGTCGCGAGCTGGTGCAGGAGGCGATCGAATTCGTCGACCTGGGGCGGTTCGCCAGGTTCCGCCCCAAGAAGCTCTCCGGAGGCCTGCTGCGCCGCCTGAACATCGCCTGCGGCATCGTCCACCGTCCCGATCTGATCATCCTGGACGAGCCCACCGTGGCCGTGGACCCGCAGAGCCGCAGCGCCATCCTCGACGGGATCAAACACCTCAACGCCCGCGGCGCCACCATCATCTACACCAGTCACTACATGGAGGAGGTGGAGCAGCTGTGCACGCGGATCATCATCATGGACCGGGGCAGGCAGATCGCGGCCGGCACCGCGAACGAGCTCAAGGCGATGATCGGCACCGGTGAGCGCATCCGCGTGGAGGTCATCTCCCCCGCCGAGCTCGGCGAGCGCGAGCTGGAGGCGGTACGCCGGGCGGAGCATGTCCGCGCCGTCGCCTATGAGGCACCCGAACTCGTCATCGAGTGCACGCCGGGGGCGCACAACCTGGCCGACGTCCTCGAAGCACTCGCCGCGGCGGACGTGGCATGCGGGCGGATCACCTCCGAGCCGCCCACCCTGAACGACGTGTTCCTGGAGATCACCGGCCGGGCCCTGCGCGATGAGGCGGCCTGACATGCGCCCCGTCTTCCGCTACCAGGTGCTCCGACTACTGCGCGACAGGATCCTGCTGCTGTGGACACTCGGTATGCCGATCGCACTGTCCCTGATGTTCATGATGATGTTCTCCGGGCTGGAGGCGGGCTACGCCGTCGACCCCATCCGGATCGGGATCGTGCATGATGATGCATACGCGGCCGAGGCGGGATTGGACGGCGCCCTTGACGCCGTCTCCACCGACGACGCCGAACTGCGGCTGCTCGATCCCGTGGCCTACGACACCGCGGAGCAGGCCGAGGCGGCCGTTCAGAAGGGTGACACGGTCGGCTATATCGCGGTCCAGGACGGCACCCCCGTGCTACACCTGTCCCCGGAGGGCAATGACCTGTCCACCACCCCGGTACTGCGCGCCATGCTGGACACCTACGTGCACAGCCGCGACGAGATCACCTCGCTGATCGCCGCGGAAGCACCGCCCGCGGATGCCGCCGCCGCAGTACAGGACCGCCACGCATTCACCACCGAGCTCCAGGTCACCCGCGTGCCCGGAAAGCCCGAGGTGCCGTATTACTTCGCGCTGCTCGCCTTCACCAGCGGCATGGGCATGACGATCGCGGTAGTCGCCGTCCAGGAGATCACCGCTCCCTCAGGGCCTTTGGCGGCACGCCGCAACCTGGGGGCGCTGCCGCGCTGGAGGCTGCTCCTGGGAACGCTTTCCGCGGCCTGGGTATGCACCTGGGCATGCCTGGTGCTGGCATTCGTGTTCATGCGCTTCGTGGTGGGTGTGGACTTCGGCCCTTACGCGGCGCTTTGTCTGTTGGCAATCGGGATCTCCAGCCTCATGGCCTGCGCCGCCGGCTCGGTCCTGGGGACCTTCCCGCGGATGCCGCTGGGCGGAGTCTCGGCAATCAGTTGCCTACTGGCCCTGTTCTGCGGGCTGTACGGCACCGCCTCACAGCGACTGGCCAATGCCGTCGAACTCAGCGCCCCGCTGGTCTCCCAGCTCAATCCCCTGTGGCAGGCGACCCGCTGCTTCTACGGGCTGCTCTACTACGACTCCCTGGAGCCATTCGCTCGCAGCTGCACCGTGCTTGCGGGCATGACCCTCGTGTTCTTCATAATCGCCATGATCCGTATGCGGAGGACGAACCATGAGCACCTTTAAGACCTCGCTGCGGATTCTGGCGGCGCACCGCCTCTACATCCTGATCTACCTGGTGCTCATGAGCGTAGGCGCCGTGTTCGTCGGGACCGGCTCCGGCAACGCCACCGACGCAGGCGTCACCCAGGTGACGGCTGATGTGGCTGTGATCGACCGCGATGACTCCGCGCTATCCCGGGCACTGGCCGAATACGTGGGCTCCGTCGGCAACACCCAGCCGCTGGAAGACACCAAACAGGCACTCCAGGATGCCACCGCCAAGGACCGCATCCAGTACATCCTGATCATCCCCGCCGGCTTCGGCGAGGAGCTACAGGCCGCGGCCCAGGACGGAACCCAGCCGCCCGCCGTGGAGACCGTCATCAGCTACAGGTCCTACTTGGGCTCACTCATGAACGTGCGCACCAACTCCTACCTGAACCAGGTCTACGACTATCTGCGTGCTCTGAACACGGATGCCACCGGCACCGCATCCGCCGAACAGTCCGTGGAGCGGGCCGTGACCCTGGCGGAGGATTCTATGCGCGGCGGCTCCGCCGCTCGGCTCATCACCCAAGACGCGCTCCTTCTGCCGGAGTCCTTGAAGCTGTATACGCTGTTCTCGCTGTTCCCGCTGACGGCCTTCTGCGTCGTAGCGATTGCGGTGCTCATGGCTGCCCTCAATCGACCTCCCGTGCACTCCCGCGTGTCTTCCGCGCCTGTTACCGGCCGCTCACGCGGTCTGGGACTGCTCGGCGCGTGTTTACTGATAGGTCTGGTGGCATGGCTGTGGTTCTTCTGCCTGGGCACCGTGGTCTTCGCCGCCGATCGCATCGTGGATGCGGCACCACGACTGGGGGTGATCGGTCTCGCACTGGCCGCGTACACCCTCAACGGAGTCGCCGTGGGCTTCCTCGTGGGACAACTACGGCTGGGGGAGAATGCTGCGAACGCCATCGCAGTCATCGGCGGTATGGCATTCTCCGTCCTGGCGGGCGCGTGGGCACCCCTGGACATGCTGCCTGACGCTGTGATCGCGGTCGCGCGGCTCACACCCGGATATTGGGCGACCCAGGCCACCGGTGGCGCCTTCAACGCCAGCTCGACCTCCGCCCAGGTGCTGATGCCACTGCTCGGTTACTGCGGGATATGCGCCCTGTTCGCCATCGCCATCGGAGCCGTCGGCCTGGGAGCCGGCCGCTCACGGGCACGCACGGCGGTCTAGCCGGAGACCCGGAGCCGCAGCACGCATGCCCGGAAGAAAAATGTCTATCTTCACACACTTTCACCGCAGCCAGCCCTTAGTTTCATAATCAAACCGAGGTAAAACGGCGCAACCATGCGGGCTCCCACAACGAACGCCCGACCCTCCGCCGTCAAAGTGGCGACGGATGGACACTTTTTCCTCTCGG